>NZ_JAKRNG010000002.1:0-150384 GCF_022347125.1 Helcobacillus sp. ACRRO | reverse complement strand
AGTTGGAGCAGAACTCACCTGCGGCGGGGTTCGGCCTTCCGATCCGGCGGAAATCTCCAGTTTGTGCACACCTGGACCTGTGCGCACCGGGGTCAGCCCTGTCGATCGCCGGGTTCGGGGCCGTGGATCACCGCCACCAGGCTGAAGGCCCCGGGGCGGCGCCGAAAAGCGGCATAGGCTCGAGGTATGAGCAGCGCAGCGCAGTCCCCCGTCCCTCCGCCGGCGGGCCCTCCCCTCACCCCTCCCCCGGCGGACCCCCATGCGTCATCGGCTTCCGACATCCTCACCGCGCTCGACGCACAGGTCGCGACCGGGCTGAGCGCCGCTGACGCGACGCAGCGCCGCGAGCACTTCGGCAGCAACGAACTCGCCTCCGCGCCCCCGGTGCCGATCTGGCGCCGCGCCCTGGCGCTGGTCGCCGAGCCGCTCACCTACCTGCTGCTCGCAGCAATCGTGGTGTCGGTGATCGCGTGGGCGGCGGAGGGCATGCACGGCCTGCCGGTGGATGCGATTGTGATCGCCGCGGTGATCGTGCTGAACACCGTGATCGGTCTCGTGCAGGAGCTGAAGGCCGCTGACGCGGTCGCAGCGCTGTCGCAGATGACGAGCCTGCACGCCACCGTCACCCGGGACGGGCGGCAGATGGAGATCAAGGCAGCGGACCTCGTCCCCGGGGACATCCTCCACCTCGGTGAGGGCGATGCCGTCCCGGCGGATGCGCGCCTGGTCAGGGTGGGCCACCTGATGGTGGCGGAGGCGGCGCTCACGGGTGAGTCAGTGCCGGTGGAGAAGTCCGCGGATGAGGTCGCTCGCGATGCGGCACTGGGCGACCGGACGTGCATGGTGTTCTCCGGGACGGCCGTCACGCAGGGCAGCGCGACCGCCGTGGTGACGGGGACGGGCGCCGCCACGGAGATCGGGAAGATCGCTGACATGATCTCGGACGCCGGCGAAGTGGAGACGCCCCTGCAGAAGGAGATGGCATCCGTCGGCCGCATGCTCACCATCGCGGTCATCGCCATCGCCCTGATCGTCATGGTCGCGGCGTACCTCGCGACCGATGACCATTCGCTGTCCTCCATCGTGACGGTGCTGCTGCTGGGGGTGTCGCTGGCGGTGGCGGCGGTGCCGGAGGGGCTGACGGCGATCGTGTCGATGGTGCTGGCTCTCGGTGTGTGGGAGATGGCCCGCTCCAACGCGATCGTGAAGAAGCTGGATGCGGTGGAGTCGCTGGGCTCAGCGGGCGTGGTGTGCACGGACAAGACAGGCACGCTGACGCAGAACCGGATGACGATCGAACGGGTGGTGACCGCTGACGGTGACCAAGCTGCGTCGGACAGTGCCGCCGCTGCGACGCTGCAGCTGGGGGCGCTTGCCTCGAACGCGCGGCTCACACCGGAGGGGCCGCTGGGGGATCCGACGGAGGCGGCGTTCCTGCTGGCCTGCGCTGACGGCCCGCACACGATCCCCGGGTGGGAGCGCATGGATGAGCTGCCGTTCACCTCGGAGCGCAAGCGCATGTCGGTCGCGGTGACGGGTGAGGCCGGGGAGCCGCTGCTGATCATGAAGGGCGCGCCGGATGTGGTGCTGGCGCGATGCTCCCGCATCCGCACCGCGGGCGGCGATGCGCCGCTGGATGAGGCGGGTCGCACCGGCATCGAGGGCGAGATCGCGCGGCTCGCGGGGGACGCGTACCGCACGCTTGCGGTCGCGATCCGGGAGGCCGACGGAGGCCGCGCCTGGACGACTTCCGGCGACCTGACGGAGGACGCCGAGCAGGACCTGACGTTTGTGGGGCTTGCGGCGATGATCGACCCGCCGCGCCCCGAAGCGGCCGATGCGATCGCCGAAGCGCAGCACGCAGGGATCCGGGTCATCATGATCACCGGTGACCACCCGCTGACTGCGGGCCGCATCGCTGAGGACCTCGGCATCAACCAGCCGCAGGTGATGACGGGCGCTCAGGTCGATGCCCTGGACGATGCCGAATTCGCCGACGCGGTCAGCGGCACGTCCGTGTTCGCCCGGGTGAACCCGAGCCACAAGCTGCGGATCGTGCGCCACCTGCAGGAGAGCGGCACGGTCGTCGCGATGACCGGTGACGGCGTGAACGACGCCCCTGCGCTGAAGCGCGCCGACATCGGCGTGGCGATGGGCATCACCGGCACGCAGGTGTCCCACGACGCCGCCGCCATGATCCTCACCGACGACAACTTCGCCTCCATCATCACCGCGGTGGAGAAGGGCCGCGGCATCTACCGGAACCTCACGAAGGTTCTGCGGTACCTGCTGTCCTCGAACATGGGCGAAGTGCTCACGGTGATGGGCGGTGTGTTCCTCGCGGGGCTGCTCGGGCTGACTCAGGCCGACGGGTCCGTGCTCCTGCCGCTGCTGGCCACGCAGATCCTGTGGGTGAACCTGGTGACGGATTCCCTGCCGGCTCTGGCGCTGGGTCTGGATCCGGTGGATGACTCGGTGATGCAGGATCCGCCGCGCCGCCCGGGTGATCGGGCTCTGAACGGCCCGGAGTGGGCTCGGATCCTGTGGACGGGTTTCGTCATGGGCGCGCTGACGCTGCTGACTTTGGATGCTGGACTGCCCGGCGGCCTGATCGACGGTTCCGATGATGCGACGACGGCGCGGACCGTCGCGTTCACGGTGCTGGTGGTGCTGCAGATCGTGAACGCCCTGTCGGTGCGGCACGCGCACCGCAGCATGGCGGTGGGCCTGTTCACGAACGGGAAGCTGTGGGCGGCGCTGGGGATCACGCTCGGCCTGCAGCTGCTGGTGCTGTACGTCCCGCTGCTGAACACGGCGTTCTCGACCGTGCCGCTGGACGGCGCGCACTGGCTGGTGGTGCTGGGCGCCGCGGTGGTGTTCCTGCTGATCGAGGAGGTGCGCCGCCTGATCGTGCGGATGCTGCGGCGCCGCTGACGGGCGTGTGCCAGGACGGCGCCGGGCGCGGTCCTCTCAGCCCTTCAGGACGTACTGGAGGGTCTGGACGACCTGATCAGTGGTGCGGCACCAGGCCTGGGCGTCGGCGTCGACTTCCTTGAGCGGGTGGACGATGTCCTCGTCGTGGAGGGTGATGTAGGGGGTGCCGAGGGCGGAGCAGTAGCCGGCGTCGAACGCCGCGTTCCACTGCTTGTACTTGTCGCCGAAGCGCACCACCACGAGATCGGCCTGCTGGATGAGTGTGCGGGTGCGGATCGCGTTGACCTTGGAGGACTGGTTGTCGCGCCACCAGCCCTCGGGGGCGTCGCCGAGGTGGTCACCGGCGGCGTCGCTGGCGGGGTGGTCGGTGACCGGCGCGGTGAAGGTGATGTCGAGGCCGGCGGCTTCAGCACCGCGCTGGACCTCCTCGCGCCAGTCGGAGTGGATCTCGCCGGAGAGGTACACGGTGAAGGTCATGGTGCGGCTCCTCTGTCGCGTCTGGTGTGCGGGTGGGCTGCCGCCATCGTAGCCGCCTGGTCGGGGCGGCCGACGGGTGCTGGCGGTTCGTCGTCCCAATCCTGGCGGCATGGATGAGGATGCGCTGCGGATCACCGGAAGGAGTCTGGCGAACACCTCCGCGCTCACGCGGGCATCCGCGGACCGGTAGTGCCGGACGACGTGGTCTGACGTCACCACCTCTGCACAGTACCGATCAGCCCAGCGCCACGAGGTCGGAGCCCCGTGGCGCCGGGGCGGTCCTCACGCAGCCGCGTTCACTGCCCCGCAGGCAGCGTCAGGCTGTACTCGAGCTCGAACCCGTCGGCGGTTTCCCTGGTCTGCTGCCGGACGCAGAAGGGGTCCGCTCCGGCCTGCTCCGCCACCAGGGACAGCGCGATCCCCGCGCGCTGCGGAAGCGGGCCACCGGCGAGCCGGTCCTCCGGGCGCTGGCGTTCGCTGTCGGCGCTGTCAGCGGCCGCGACGCTCTCGGCGACGAAGGCCTCGACACGGTCAGGCAGCTCCCCGGTCATCACCGGGTGCCCATCGATCGTGAAGTCCGCCCGAATCCTGTCATCAACGGGAATGCAGCACGCCGTCTGGATAACGCTCGGGCGTGCAGATTCAGTGCGCAGCTCCATCCACGAGTGGTGCTCCCCCGCGTCCTGAGCGTCGACCAGCCCCCGTGACGCGAGTTCGGCGAACAGGCCGGAGGACAGCTCCGCCACGCGCCCGAAGCACTCCTCAGCTGCCTGCCCATCAGCATCGTCGACCAGATCACGCAGATCCAGAGGAACAGCGACGCCGACCCAGGGCTGTGCTGCGCAGCTGCGTGTCTTCACCGCATTCAGATCGATGTCCTGCCAGTGCGGGGCCTCCTCCAGTGCCCAGTCCTCGAGTTCTCGCTGCGCAGCGAGTTCGGCTCGGCGCTGGGCGAGCAGCTCATCGATCTCGGCCGGATGGGTGAGCGCCCGCTTCATCTGGGAGATTCCCATACCGGACGTGCGCAGCACCCGCAGCAGTGCCGCGTCGCGCAGCTGTGAGGCCCGATAGGAGCGGTAGCCGTTGAATTCGTCCACTTCGGCTGCGGGGAGCAGACCGATCTCGTCGTAGTACCTGAGCGTCTTCACGCTCAGTCCTGTGCTGTACGCGAACTGTCCGATGTTCATCATCGCAAATCCCTTCTGCTGTGTCGTCAGCACGTGCTGACACCACAACCGTGCGGCATCCAGCAACTGGAAGGTCAACATTCCGGGCCGGCTGGAAGGCACGAGGATCCATGGCGGGTCCCGCTGCTAGTGGTCGATCATCGGGATGGGGTCGAAGGACGGCGAAGGATCAGACCTGAGCCGCCCATAGGTGTCAACGTCGATCCGCTGGCCGTCCACGAGGAACTTCGCCCGCTCAGTCCCCTCCTTCACGAACCCGGCATGTCTCGCCACTGCTCCGGATGCAGGGTTGTTCACGCGGTGCCCCAGCTCGAGACGCTCCAGCCCGCCCTCGCTCAGAGCCCACGTCGCGACGGTGGCGGCCGCCGCGGACATCCACCCGCGTCCGCGGGCCGCGTCCGTCATCCAGTACCAGAACCACCCGTTGAGGTTCGTGTCATCGACGCTCACGCACACGAGGCCGACCAGCTCGTCCTCGGCGACGATGGCCCAGGCTTCGTGCGGCGCACCCGCCTCCGTCAACCTGTTCACATAGCGCTCTGAATCGGCAGGAGTCGACACATCGCCCTGGCGCGCCATGTCGGGGTTCGATCGGAAGGCCGACAGCACCGCTGGGGCATCGCCGGGCCGAAGCCGGCGCAGAACAGGGGACGCGCCGCTCATGCGACCCGCCCCGGTGCTCTCACTGCGATCTGCTCGTCCACGATCTCGATCTCCTCCTGCCAGCTGTCCGCACAGTCTTCGTCCGCACCGGACGGTTCCGTGACTTGTCGAAGAATACCCGCTGTCCTACCGGCACTGGCCCCAATACGTCACTTCTCATTCACCTGGCCGCCACGCGCGCACCGTAGAGGTATAGGTCCCTATCCCCCCGATGAAAGAGACGCACGTGTCCCCTCTTTGGCATGCTCAGGCACGCAGAACCCCCGCTTTCTCCTCCCGCACACTCGCAGCAGCCGCACTCAGCTGCTCGATCGTCATCGCCCCCGCAGTCCTTCCTGCCGGTGTGGCTCCTTCGGTCATCCAGAGCGCGTCGGCCGCTGCTCCTGAAACGTGGCCGCTCATCGTCACCGAAATCGCCCCCGACAACAGCGGCGTGGACAACTTCGAATTCATCGAAGTCACCAACCCCGGGACCGAACCGGCAACCATCGGTGACGGCGGCCTCGCGCTCAGCTACATCTATGCCGACTCCGCCGACACGTCGAAGGACGTCCCGCTCACGGTTGAATCCCCCGTCACCGTTGAGCCCGGTGAAACCGTGGTGCTGTGGCTGAACTACACGAGCACCACGGTCGACACATCGGCATACACCGCGGATGACTTCAGAGCAGCATGGGGCATCGATGCCGACACGCGCGTGGAGAAGATCGAAGGCCAGCCGGGCATGGCGAACGGCGGCGAACGCGGCATCCGCATCTCCGACGCCTCGGGCAGTGAAGTGGTCCGCGCCTTCTACCCCACAGGAAGCGTCGGAGCCGGAAAGACCATCCACTTCCGAACGCCAGCCGATGCCGCGGCACGCTCCCTCGACGTCTTCGCCTCACTGTCAGCCCCCACCGCCGGCACGGTGGACCCCCAGCAGCTCGACGACCGGCCGGCGCCGGAGGATCCCGAGAAGCCGTCGGACCCTGACCCCGGCGCACCGGATCCGACAGATCCCGGCGACCCCGCGCCCACCATTCCGGGCCCGGGCCCTGACACCACCGTGGGGCACCTCATGATCACGGAGCTGGTCCCCGACTCCACGAACGTCGGCGGTTCTGACGGCTACGAATTCATCGAGATCTACAACCCGACCACCGAACCGATCAGTCTGGCCGACTACCAGCTCCGCTACCTCTACCCCACTGATGACCTCACCATCACCAACGCCGCCGTGTGGCCCATGAGCCCGGGCAATGCCGTGGTTGAGCCTGGAAAGACCGTGGTGGCATGGGTGAAGAACGGTCCCAATGCGGATCTCACCAAGGAAGACTTCGCAAAGAACTACAACGTCGACCCGAACTCGTTCGAGCTGGTCGAGATCGAGTCCGCCGGCATGGCGAACGGCTCGATCCGCGGTATGGAGATCCAGACCCGCGCGGGCGATCCGGTGCACCGCGTGTTCTACAACGTGGGCGGTGCTGACGACACCGGCCCAGACGCCGGCATCCACTACACCGTGGATCCCAAGGACTTCGCCACCGGCATGATCATGGAGAAGTCTGCGGCCACGCCGGGCTCAGCTCAGCCGGGCCAAGTGCCGAGCGAACCGGTCGCTCTCAACCCCGACACCGCCGCCCCCAAGATCGAGGACCGTTCGCCCGCCTCCATCGACCCCTCGAAGGACGCCCAGCTCACGTTCGCCATCAGCGACGATGTGCAGGTGCGCCGAGTGGAGGTGTCGCTCTCATCAAGCTCCGACGCCACGCCGCAGGTGCACAACCTGACGAGGAACGCCGACGGCACGTTCACGCTCACGATCCCGCAGGCGGACCTCACCGGCAAGAAGCACTTCGAATACTCGGTGGCGGCCTCGGACGGCACGCACGAGTCGACCCTGGACGCTGTCCGCGTCCCAGTGGACGGCGCAGACACTGATCCGCTGCGCCTCAATCTGACAGACGGCCAGTTCGTCAACGGCACAGTGCCCGTTTCCGCAGCAACCGACAGCCCCTCCGACGAGCCGGAGGTGTGCGTGGACGGCACCACACTCACCGGGGCGAAGCCATCCCTCGAGACCTCGCCGGTCTTTGCGTTCGAGGCGTCGCAGACCGACACCTACTTCCGCAACGGTGTGCTCGTAGGCGACGACGTGCTGCACGTATTCGACGAGGGGCTCTACGACAAGTGGGCCACGATCTCCACCGACGTTCCCCTGACATATGTGACCCAGGGGAAGAACCTGCAGCTCGATATCGCCGCGGGAACGAAAGCGAAGCCCGGCATCGACGAGAACGAGAACAACGACGACTTCACCGTCCGGAATGTGCGCCTCATTCTCCCCGACGGCCGCACGCTGCGCGCCCCAGGATGGGACAACCCCGACACCATCATCCAGATGGGGGATTCCGCGGGCAAGGTTGACATCCTCAACGCGAAGTTCGACATTCCATCCGATGTCTTCACTGCTCGTTCTGCCGATTGGGACACCACGACGGTGGCCGACGGCGAGCACACCGTCTGCGGAATCGGACCTGATGGATCGCGCGTGGAACGAACCGTCATCGTGGACAACACCGGGCCGGAGATCACGTCACCGATCGCCGACGGAGCGGAACTGCGAGGAGAGTTCCCCGTGGACTTCTCCGCCACGGACACGGGCTCGGGTCTCGAATCGGTGAATGCAGCACTCGACGGTGAACCGGTGGAGTCCGGTACGACCTTCTCGAGCCTCACCATGAAGCCGGGAACCCACACACTGGTCATCACGGCGAAGGACACGGTGGGGAACACCTCGAAGAAGACGATCACCTTCACCACGCCGCTGGAGCAGCCGTCGGGCGAGATCGTCACCGAACCCGGAGCGGAGCTGAGCGTCTGCACCGACTCGTCCCTCACAGCGCAGGTGTCTGACCCGAGTGGGGATGCGCTGGACGTGTCGTTCCGGGAGGGACACAGCGCGTCACTGTCCAACGGCACTCTCAACGGCACAGGCGGCGCAGTGCAGGATGCGGACCAGAGCGAACGCACGGGCGCAGAAGTGAGCGCTGGCAGGGCAACGACCTCAGATGATGCGCTGCCCTTCCATGCCTTCACCACGCCGGTCCCTGAAGGCTCCCCCGAGGATTCGCTCATCCGTGTGGCCTGGAGCGGCACAACCGACCCCGGTGCGCGTGTGCGACTCCTGGTGTGGAACACCGACAAGAGCGCCTACGAGGAAGTCGACGTCACGCTCACCGACTCGAAGTCCGGTGCCGGCACGCTCGAAGCGATGGTGCCCCTCGCGGGACACACCGTGGATGGTGAGATCCGCGCTGTGGTGCAGCATTCGGAAGGATGGGCGGGCAAGAACCTGTCCGACCGTTCGACCGCGGTCACACCTCACCACCCGGACGACACTCCGCGCAGCGACTACGACTTCACCTTCGGGTGGGAATCGGACACGCAGTACTACAACGAATCGTACTTCGAGAGCCAGCTGGCGATCCACGACTACTTCCTGGACCGCCGAGACGAGATGAACCTTCAGTACGTGTTCCATACCGGCGACATCGTGGATGAGGCGGACAAGCAGTACCAGTGGGACAACGCCGATCAGGCGTATCGGATGCTCGATGATGCACAGCTCCCGTACGGCGTCCTCGCCGGGAACCACGATGTGGGCCACCTGTCGAACGACTTCACGGCCTATTCGAAGCACTTCGGCGAGGCCCGATATGCAGGCAACCCGTGGTACGGCGGCAGCTACAAGGACAACCGCGGCCACTACGACCTCATCTCCGCGGGCGGTCACGATTTCATCATGCTCTACATGGGCTGGGATCCGGGCGACGAGGAGATCGCGTGGATGAACGAAGTCCTGGCGAAGTATCCCGAACGAACCGCCTTCATCAACCTGCATGAATACATGCTCACCACCGGCGGACTCGGGCCGGTCCCGCAGCGGATCTACGACGAGGTCGTGGCCACGAACCCGAATGTTCGGGCAGTGATGAGCGGCCACTACCACGATGCCTACACCCGTGTGGACACGTTCGATGACGACGGCGACGGCACGAAGGAGCGGACCGTCACGCAGATGCTGTTCGACTACCAGGGCCTGCCCGAAGGAGGCGAGGGCTTCCTCCGCCTCATGCACTTCGACAACCAGGGCGAAAAGATGATCGCGCGCACGTATTCCCCGGTCCGCGACATCTACAACTCGGAGGACCCGAGCCTGGAGCCCGAGCACCAGGAGTTCCAGGTGAGCTACGCCGACCTGGGGCTCGAGCCCCGCACGAAGTCGCTCACCTCGACCGATGCCCGCATCGACGTGCTCACGAGCACCGAACTGGGCGCAGTCAAGGGCGCAGCGTCACCGTCGGAGGTGTCGGTCGACGTGAAGGAGCTCGCTGACGGCACGCATTCCTTCTACGTTCTCACCACGGATCCGTACGGTGCGAAGCACTATTCGCCTGTTCAGGACGTCACCGTGAAGGGCGAGGACTGTGACGTGGAGGAGCTGCCGGAGACGCCGGAGAACCCGTCGGACCCCAAGGGCCCGGGAACGTCACCCGCCCCTGGGAAGCCCTCGAAGCCGCAGTCCCCCACCGTGCCTGGGCAGCCCGTGGCCAATGACCCGCGTGACCCCGAAGAGCCGGGGAAGCCGGCAGGACCAGGGGTGAGTGACGAGGCTGGTCACGGATCGGCGCCAGGGGATGCACAGAAACCGGAGGCGGGGACGGCAGGCGCATCGGGCCAGGACGCGACCGCGGGTTCCGGCCGGGACTCTCGTCCGCAGTCGGATTCCGCTCAGTCCGCCCGTGAGGGCTTCCTGCCGCGGACCGGTACCGAAGCCGCTGGGCTGATCGCGGCGGCGGTCGTGCTCATCGCAGCCGGGGCGGCGGTGATTCGCCTGCGCCGCAGTCGCCGCTAGCATTCACCCGCACGACGGGGTCGCGCTCCTGCATGGGGCGCGGCCCCGCCTGCTCCACGGCGCCGACGGCGCTGACGTCGGCGGGCGCCGTCAGCACTTCCAGTAGCCGCAGAAGGTGACCTCGCCTCGCGCCCAGCCGCGCTGACGGACAAGATGCCGCCTCACTCCCGTGGCCAGCGCGGACTCCCCCACAGCGAACGCGTGGCGGTCGGCCGTCGGAAGGTCGAGCTGCGGCAGCTCGCCGAGGATCATGGCTCCCGGGGCGACATCAGCGGAGCGCACCAACCAGCGCAGCTCCATCCCGCTGGGGAGCTCCACCGACTGCGCGTCCGACGGATCAGGGATCTCCACCAGCGCACAGCCGCGCGCCGTGCGCGGGAGGTCCCGCAGAACACCCACGACGGCGGGAAGTCCGGTCTCATCGGCAGCCAGGAGGAGGTTCTGCGCTGAGGGCTCGGGCCACCCGCACCCCTGGTCGAGGAGCGCTGCGCGGTCACCGGGCCGCGCGCTCGCGGCCCAAGGGCCGGCGACTCCCTTGTCGCCGTGGAGAACGAAATCGATGTCCAGTTCGCCGGCGTCCGGGCGCCAGGCACGCAGGGTGTACGAGCGCACCGATGGGCGGCGCCTGGCCGGCACGGTGAGCAGGCGCGCGTACGTCCCCCTGGTGATGCGATCAGGCACGTGATCCAGGCTCGCAGGATCGCTCGTCGGCAGGAACAGGCGCACCCACTGGTCGAAACCACGCCAGCGGAGGCGTGCGAGGTCATCGCCGGTGAATGTGACCCGTTGGATGCACGAGGAGATGCGTTCGGAGCGAGCCACGTGAACCCGCATCGGGCCGTCGCCCTGTGAGACGGAGATGTTGCTCATGCGGTGCTCGCCTCGATTCGACGGGTGTGCGCAACCCCCGCTGCTGTGCCGAGGAAAGCGAGTGCCGCGCTCACGAGGAACACGGGAGCGTAGCCGACGGTTCCCGCGGCGTACATGATTGCGGCGCCGAGGACGTAGCTCGCGGTCATCGCGACAGCGGCGAGCACTGTGAAGTCGGTGGCTTCGGAACCGGGACGAGCCAACGACATATTGACGGTGTAGACGATAGTGCTCGCCGCCGCCATCGCCGCCACGAACACACTGAGGACCACCACGGTCAGCAGGAAGGGCGCCCACCCGGAGGCCAGCGGGAGCAGCGCGATCACGGCGAACGCATCCACGAGCCCGACGGTGAGCAGGCAGCGCGAGACCCCGAATCGTCGAACGCACGGCCCGACGATCAGGGAGGCCGCCGCCGCGGGGATGGCGAGGAACATTCCCAGCACCCAGCCGAGACGATCCAGCCCCCAGCCGGCATCGGTGAGTGCGGGAGACAGGAGGCCGTACGCGGCGGTGGTGCCGGCCAGGAACAGCGGCATCACCGCGAGTCCCCACATGCGCCCGCCGGGCTGACGGAACACTCGCACGAGAGAGGCATAGGCAGGGCCGAGCCGCAGCTCGGGAGCATCGGGGAGGCGCTCGCGATGGCGAAGGCTGAGCGGGAGCGGGATGAGGCAGAGCGCAGCCAGCGCAATCATCGCCGGCGCCCAGCCGAAGGCGTCGAAGATCAGCACGATGACGCCGCCGCCCAGGATGTTGCCGACCCACTGCGCTGCGTTGGCGATGCCGTTGGCGAGTGGTCGCGTCGCGTCGTTGACGGCGCGGGCGGTCAGGCCGTCGGCGGCGATGTCCTGCGTGGCGCTGATGAAGGTGTAGAGCGCTATGACGGCACCGAGGACGCCGAGATGCTGGGCGGGCTCAGGAATCGCGACCAGGGCGAGGCTGGCGAGCGCCAGGAGTGGCTGCAGCACGAGGAGCCACGTGCGGTAGTGGCCCGTCTTGGTCCGGCCGAATCGGTCGACGAGCGGCGCCCACAGGGGTTTGAGCGCCCACATTGCGCCCGCCAGGGAGACGGCCGCGAGGCTTTCGAGGGAGACTCCTTCGCGCCGCAGGATGGCGGTCAGCCCGACGTAGATGAAGCCGACACCCAGATACTGCGTGACGTAGAGGGACGCGACGAGCGGCAGCACGCCGTGGGTCGTCGTGTGGTCCTGATCATCGTGCGGGGCCGTAGCCGTCACCAGGACGGCGGGGGCGGTAGCGCTCATGGAGATCCTTCCGTTAGGCAAGGGTAACCTTACGGAATTATGAAACTCGCGTCTAGCGCTAATGCGGGCCCAGTTGCGCAGGCGACGTCGCTCCCATCAGGGAGCCGTGTTCGACGGTCTGCCGGACAGGTGGTCACACGTTGAAGCGGAACTCGACCACGTCGCCGTCGGCCATGACGTAGTCCTTGCCCTCCATGCGGACCCAGCCCTTGGCCTTGGCCTCGTTCATCGAGCCGGCCTCATCGAGCTGGTCGAAGGAGACGATCTCGGCCTTGATGAACCCGCGTTCGAAGTCGGTGTGGATGACCCCGGCTGCCTGCGGAGCGGTCCAGCCCTTGCGAATGGTCCACGCGCGCGCTTCCTTCGGGCCGGCGGTGAGGTAGGACTGCAGGTTGAGGGTGTCGTAGCCGACGCGCGCCAGCTGATCCAGTCCGGACTCCTCCTGGCCGGTGGACTCAAGCATCTCCTTCGCCTCCGCCTCGTCCAGCTCGATGAGCTCGGACTCGAACTTCGCGTCCAGGAAGATCGCTTCGGCCGGCGCCACGAGCTCCCGCAGCTCCTGCTGCATGGCGGCGTCAGCGAGGCCCTCTTCGTCGGTGTTGAACACGTAGATGAACGGCTTGGTGGTCATCAGCTGCAGGTCGCGCAGCAGCGAGGTGTCGATGCCGGCCTTCTTCGCGCCCTGAAACAGGGTCACGCCGGTCTCCAGCAGCTCCTTCGCCTTCATCACCTCGGGCAGGACCTCGCGGTCGATGACCTTGCGCTTGGTGTCCTTCTCCAGGCGCGGCAGGGCGTTCTCGATGGACTGCAGGTCGGCGAGGATCAGCTCAGCGGAGATGGTCTCCAGGTCGCCCTGCGGGTCCTTCGATCCGTCCACGCGGGTCACGTTCGGGTCGGAGAAGGCGCGGGTGACCTGGCAGATCGCGTCGGCCTCGCGGATGTTGGCGAGGAACTTGTTGCCCAGGCCTTCGCCTTCGCTGGCGCCCTTGACGATGCCGGCGATGTCCACGAAGGACACGGTCGCGGGCAGGATCTTCTGCGAACCGAAGATCTCAGCGAGGCGGCCGAGGCGCGCATCCGGCAGGGGCACCACGCCGACGTTCGGGTCGATGGTCGCGAACGGGTAGTTCGCGGCCAGCACCTCGGCGCGGGTCAGTGCGTTGAACAGGGTCGATTTGCCGACGTTGGGCAGGCCAACGATTCCAATAGTAAGAGCCACGCGCGCCAGTCTATCCGCCGCCTGCTCAGCCCGCCGCCGGCCGCTGGGGAACGGGGCCGATCTCACGGGCGGGGTGTCGCAGACTTTAAATGTCGCACCCCCGTGGTGGTCTAGTCCCATGGACATGTGGATCGTCATCGTCATCGGCATTGCGGCCTTCCTGCTCGGCATCATCGCGGGCTCCCTCTGGTCCGCGCGCACCCGCTCACGCGCCGACGACGAACAGGTGGATGTCGCTGCGATCGCTGCGAAGGCGGCCCAGGAGTCCTCGCAGCAGCTGCTGGCGCTGACCGACGAGCGCTACTCCCGCGACCACGCCCGCACCTCCGCTGCGCTCGCTCCGATCGGGCAGTCCCTCGAGCAGCTGCAGCAGTCGGTGGCGCGCACCGAGGCGGCCCGCTCACGCTCCGAGGGTGACCTCACCGCGCAGCTCCGCCGCCTCTCGCAGACCACCGCGGACCTCACCCACGGCACGGCGGCCCTCACCTCAGCGCTCAAGGCCCCCTCCTCCCGCGGCCAGTGGGGTGAGGTGCAGCTGCAGCGCATCGTGGAGGCCGCGGGGATGCTGGAGCACACGGACTTCTCCACCCAGAAGAGGGGGAGGTCGGCCGACGGGGACCGCGAGCAGCGCCCGGACCTCGTCGTGCATCTCTCGCAGGGCCGCTCCATCGTGGTGGATGCGAAGGCGCCGATGGATTCGTTCCTGCGCGCGGTTGACGCGCAGGACCCGTCGGAGCGCGCCGCCCACCTGCAGGCACACGCCCGCGCTCTGCGCATGCACGTCAGCTCCCTGAGTGCGAAGTCGTACTGGGCGGGGCTCGGGGACGCACCGGAGTTCGTGGTGCTGTTCGTTCCCTCCGATGGGGTGCTCGCCGCCGCCCTCGAGGCGGATCCCGGCCTGCTGGACGGCGCGTTCACCCTCGATGTGGTGATCGCCTCCCCCGCCACGCTGATGGCGCTGCTGCGGACCGTGGCGCACACGTGGCGCACCGACGCCCTCAACCGGGACGCCCTCGAAGTGCTGTCCCGCTCCAGGGAACTCCACAAACGCCTCACCACCATGGGGCGGCACTTCACGAAACTGGGGCGGTCACTCGATGGGACGGTGAAGACATTCAACGACGTGGTCGGCTCCTACCAGTCGAGGGTCATGCCGACCGCGCGTTCGATCGAGGAACTCGCTGCAATGGGCAAGCCCCTCGCCGAGCCGGGGCCCGTCACTTCACGCGCCCGCGAACTCCCCCGCGACACCGGCGATTCCGGCGACTCCGGCAAGCACGATCCGAGCACAGACTGACCGCCCCCGAGACTGGCATTTCCCACCAGGCGGACAGATTCTCCGAACCCACTTCGACGCACGTCACGACTGACTTACCATTCACTCAGCGTCATGGAAGCCACTGACCCGAAGGAGAATCCCGTGACCCGCTCATCCCTCCTGACCACCATCACCTCCCGAACCGCCGCAGTCCTCGCCGCCGGCGCCCTCGCGTTCTCCGGGGCCGCCCTCACCCCCACCGCTGCGAACGCGGCCGAACACGGCGACGCCCCCACCCAGGAATCCATCACCAAGGACGGCCCGTACGAGGTCACCTCCACCAAGCTCAAGGCGGGTGAGTTCTCCGGCTTCGGCGGCGGCACCCTCTTCTACCCCGCGAACCCGAAGGACGGTGAGAAGTACGGCCTGGTCGTCGCCATGCCCGGATTCCTCGAGCCGGGCTCGGTGAACGAAGTCACCGCCAAGCGCCTCGCCTCCCACGGCTTCATCGTGCTGCAGGCCAACACGTACACCGGTTTCGAACAGCCGCAGCAGCGGGCCACCATGGCCGTGCGCGCGATGGAGTCGGGCCTCAAGCATCCCGCGATCCAGAAGATCGTCGATAAGGACCGCACCGCGCTCATCGGCCACTCCATGGGAGGCGGTGGTGTCCTCTATGCCGCGCAGGCCCGCGAGTTCGATGCCGTCATCGCCGTGCACCCCTGGGCGAAGGAGGGCTTCCCCCGCGTCAACGAACCCACCCTCGTGGTGGGCGGCATGCTCGACAACGTCGCCCCCTACGCGCAGTACGCCCTGCCGATCTACGGCTCCCTCACCGGCGCGAAGGACCGCTACCTCATCAACCACCTCACCGGCACCCACTGGGCCGGCAATGTGGACGACCCCGCCCTGCAGGGCCGCATGCTGTCCTTCATGAAGGTGCATGTGGACGGCGACGAGCGCTACGCCGAACTGCTCTGCCAGGACGCCCTGCCGTCCACCACGTTCCGCTCCCCCAGCTGCTGATCCGCGTTAGGGCGCGGCAGTCCGCACACGACGAAGGGCCCCGCAGGTACGTTACCTGCGGGGCCCTTCGCGTCCGGTCCATCAGGCGGACGTGTAAACCACCGTTCCCCAGGGCGAAATCACCGTGGTCCGGTACTGGGCGTAGGTCTGTTTGGGGAATGACCCCTCAGGGCGGTGCTGCGGGTAGCGGATGTCGAATGTGACCGCATCCGACCCGTCGTGTTCGTTGTCCACGGGATTGGTCAGTTCGATGACCCATTTCCAGCCGTGGCGACCATCCGCCGTGGTGTAAGGGACACCCGTGAACGACTCTTTGCCGGTGTTGACGCCTGCACCGCTGAATTCGTTGGCCTTGAGGAAGTCGTAGTAGTCATCCGGATTGTTCGGCCGGTAGTCGCGCAGCAGAACATCCGGCCAAGCAGCGCCGTATGTGTCAGGACCGTAGCGCGTGCCGTCATGAGTGAAGGTGGTGTGCTCCTGACCAGCGACGCGCGGCTGGGGCGCGTAGGAGTCCTTCCCGCCGATGTTCTCGATGAAGATCTCGATGACATCGCCCTTGCCCACGGCACCGGGCGCCTCGGCCTTGTTGCCGTTGTAGTTGCCCGTGCTCTGATCCGGATAGATCGGATCCCATGCGCTGGCCTTCCTGGTCAGCGGGTTGGCGGTCTGTGACGCAGGAGTCTCATTGGTGACAGCCACCGTGCCGGACGGCCGTGTCGTGGGGTAGATGACCCAGGGCTGCAGGATGGTAGCAGCTCCTTTGTACTGGTTACTTGCACGCCAGGTGTTCGACCAGGGGGCTGCCACAAGCGTCCCAGTACCGGGAACAGGGCTGCCAGCGTAGGCAGGAGCCATCGTGGAGACAGCGATGACAGGGGCCGCCCAGGTCGCGCCCTTCAACAGATTCCGTCGGCCGGTAGTGGTCACGGTGAACCCTTTCTGTGTCTTCAGCGCACCTCGATCGAGCCCGATTCAGGAGCGGCGCGCTCCTCCTGACCGCGTAGTAGGTCCTTGACCAAACCGAAGGTAGATTACAGAGGCGTGACGCGGTCGTCAACGCTCTGCTCGGCGCCCGGCGGAGGCGTCTCTGCGCCACTCGCGCCACCGACTCGATATGTGAGACCGCCCCGGCGGGAACACTTCCGCATCCAGAGCCCTTCTCCGCACGAACCCCCAGGCCAGGACTGCTTTCACCTCTCTTGGGTTCATTGGGACGATCGTCCGAACAGAGCCGTACAATCGAATGAGGAAACTATTCAGTTAGCACCGATCCTGACGTCACCGGCCGCCGCGTAGCCCTGCCCGCTGCTGACCACTCGTCTCAGCGCCCGCGCCGAGCTCAGCAGACAACAACGAAGGACCCCACCGATCGGTGGGGTCCTTCTCTCGTCTGCGTCCCGTTCAACCGCGGTCAGCGTGCACGACGGGCGGGGTCAGCTCACTGTGCGTCGGCACCCGTCGGCGCAGCTCCCCGGCCGGACAGCGGCGACTGGTCCGCCGCATCCCGCATGTCCCGCTGCGGGCGCTCACGACGGTCATCGGCTCCCTGCACCTTCATCTCCTGGCGCAGCTCGCGCGGCAGGGAGAACATCAGGTCCTCCTGCGCGGTGCGGACACGCTCCACCGTGCCGTAGCCGCGTTCGGCGAGCTCCTTCAGCAGCGCCTGCACCAGCACCTCCGGCACGGACGCCCCCGAGGTGACTCCCACAGTGGTGACGCCCTCGAACCATTCGTCCTTCAGTTCGCTGATGAAGTCGATGCGGTGCGCGTCCTTCGCACCGTTCTCCTTCGCGACCTCCATCAGGCGTACGGAGTTGGAGGAGTTCGCGGAGCCGACCACGAGCACGAGGTCGGAATCGGGCGCGATCTTCTTCACCGCGACCTGGCGGTTCTGGGTGGCGTAGCAGATGTCGTCCGACGGCGGGGACTGGAGGTTCGGGAAGCGCTCACGCAGCCGCTCCACCGTCTCCATCGTCTCGTCCACGCTGAGGGTGGTCTGGCTCAGCCACACCACCTTGTCCGGGTCGCGCACCTGAATCGCGTCGAGGTCGTCACGGGAGTCCACGATCTGCACGTGATCAGGGGCCTCACCAGCGGTTCCCTCGACCTCTTCGTGGCCGGCGTGGCCCACCAGGAGGATGTCGTAGCCGGCCTTCGCGAAGCGGACAGCTTCCTTGTGCACCTTCGTCACCAGGGGGCAGGTCGCGTCGATCGTGCGCAGGCCCCGCTCCTCGGCGGCTTCGCGCACAGCCGGGGAGATGCCGTGGGCGGAGAAGATGACGAGGGACCCCTCGGGGATCTCGTCGACCTCCTCGACGAACACGGCGCCGCGCTCACGCAGGGAGTCCACCACGAACTTGTTGTGGACGATCTCGTGGCGCACGTACACGGTCTCGTCGAAGTGCTCGAGCGCCCGCTCGACGGCCACAACGGCCCGGTCAACGCCCGCGCAATACCCGCGGGGCTCTGCAAGAAGAACACGCTGATCAGTCACGCCCACCATCCTACGGACCACGAGGTGGGAACCCCAGCCGAAGCGAGCTGGCCCACCCGCGCGGACACACCGGGCCGGATCCCAGCCCCTCCCGACCGTCTACAATCGACTTCGTCCCCTCGGCCCGCTTCGGAGACTCCGTGACATCATCGCCTGCTCCTCGAGCACCCCACCGCTCCTACGACTCCGTTCTGCGCGCCCGCGTGGGCCTGCCGCCCGGCCCCGTGTTCGCCGCCCTCGGCGCACTCAGCGCCGCCTACTTCGCGATCACCGGAACCGTCTGGGCCGTGACCGGTGAGTTCACCCGCCTGGGCGGACATGCCGTTGAGCTCCTCGGCGCCGACCCCGGTTCGTGGACCTACTACAGGAGGTCACCGCGTTGGAGGGCGGCCCCCTGGACCGCACCGACGGCTGGATCGTCATCGCCATGCTCGCGGGGTCCCTCCTCGCAGCACTCTGGGCAGACGACTTCCGCGTCCGGACCCCGCCGCTGCGCCGCCGGTTCCCCCAGGCACTCGCCGGCGGCATCGTCGCCGGGTTCGGAGCCCGCCTCGCCTTCGGCTGCAACCTCGCCGCCATGTTCACCGGCATTCCGCAGTTCTCCCTGCACGCCTGGCTGTTCACCCTCACCACCGCGATCGGCACCTGGTTGGGTGTTCAGCTGATCCGACAGCGCTGGTGGCGCGGCCCCACTCGCCCTGTCCCCGCGTCCGCGCGCCAGCACCTCACCGCTGAGCAGAACCGGCGCCGACGGGTCCGCCACCTGTCCGCGTTCACGGTCATCGTGGCGGTTCTGGCCGCGGCATGCCTGCTGTACCTGCTCACCGAGCGGCCCCTGCTCGCCGTCGCCGTGGTGTTCGGCACCGTGTTCGGCGCGCTCATTCAGCGGGGTCAGATCTGCTTCACCGCGGCGTTCCGCGACCTCTGGGTCACGCGGAAGACCAAGCTCTCCGACGCGCTCGTGATCGGCCTGGCGACCGCCGTCATCACCACCTTCGTGGTTCTGCTGGTGACCGGAATGGACCCGCTGACCAAGCCCGCCGGGTGGGGCACCGTCATCGGCGGCACCCTGTTCGGCCTCGGCATCGTCATGGCCGGAGCGTGCGAAACCGGCATGATGTACCGCGCGATGGAAGGGCAGACAGTGGCGTGGGTGGCGTTCGGCGGCAATGTCATCGGCGCCACCGTCCTCGCCTACGGCTGGGACCACTGGGGCATCCACCGCCATCTGGTCGCCTCCGCTCCCCCGGTCAGTCTGACGAGCTTCGGCGGCCTGTGGGGAGCCCTGGTGATCTCACTGGTTCTGCTGGCGCTGTGGTGGCTGGCGATGTCGCCGCGCCGCACCAGTCGCCTCAGCCGTCTCAACGCTGAGGGATCCGCCCAGACAGAGCGAGAGGAGGTCGCCGCATGAGTTCCTCGTTCCGCACCGCGGACTACTCGCTGGACCTGCGCGGCGAGTCGTGCCCCTACCCTGTGATCCACACCCTCGAAGCACTGCACGGCCTGCGGCCCGGGGAGACGATCGAGATCTCCACCGACTGCCCGCAGGCGTACCGCAACGTGCCCGACGACGCACGCGCCGCGGGCCACGAGCTGCTCGGGGAACCCGTGAAGGAGGGCGCCACGATGCTGTTCGTGTTCCGCCGCGGTGACGCCGTGCTCGGCCGCCACCTCACCGAGGAGAAGCCGCGCCGCCGCTTCGGCTTCCTGCGGGGCCGACGGCATCAACACGAGCAGTGATCCACGCTCCTTCGAGGAGCACCGCGCAGCACGGGGCGGCGTGGCAGAGTAGAGGCCATGACTGAGCCCCCGCAGCAGTTGGCCGCGACCGCCGCCGAAACCACCCCGGAGAATCCGTGGCCGGTGCGGCTGCTCAGTGTCAACGTGCGCGACTACATCAACCGCATGTCGCCCCTGTGGGTGATCGGCGAACTCGTGCAGGTGAACATGCGCCGCGGAGCCGGCCTGCACTTCCTGACCCTGCGCGACACCGACACCGAC
This sequence comes from Helcobacillus sp. ACRRO, assembly GCF_022347125.1. Taxonomy (NCBI): domain Bacteria; kingdom Bacillati; phylum Actinomycetota; class Actinomycetes; order Micrococcales; family Dermabacteraceae; genus Helcobacillus; species Helcobacillus sp. ACRRO. The sequence goes on along the minus strand of NZ_JAKRNG010000002.1, from coordinate 130,090 downwards.
GCCTCCTTCACCGTCCCCATCCGCGACAACGTCCTCCAGCAGTCCGGGATGGAGCCGACCCAGGGCGCGACCGTTGTGGTGCGGTGCAAGCCCACCTTCTGGAGCAAGCGCGGCACCCTGCAGCTCGAGGCGTCCGATATCCGCCCCGTCGGGCTCGGTGAGCTGCTCGCCCGCCTGGAGAAGCTGAAGCGCACCCTTGCGGCGGAGGGCCTGTTCGACCGGGGCCGGAAGAAGCCGCTGCCGTTCCTGCCGCACACCATCGGCCTGATCTGCGGGCGCGCCTCCGCCGCCGAACGGGACGTGGTGGTCAACGCGGAGAAGCGGTGGCCCGCCGTTCGATTCGAGATCCGCGAAGTCGCCGTCCAGGGCACCAAAGCGGTCAGCGAGGTGAGCGCGGCACTGCGCGAACTCGAAGCGCGCCCCGAGGTGGAGGTCATCATCATCTCCCGCGGCGGCGGCTCCATGGAGGATCTGCTGCCGTTCTCCGACGAGTCCCTCGTGCGCCTCGCCGCCGGCGCCGCCACGCCGATCATCTCCGCCATCGGCCACGAAGTGGACACTCCCCTGCTGGACCTCGTGGCGGATGTGCGCGCGTCCACGCCGACGGATGCCGCGAAGATCGCGGTGCCGGACATGATGGCCGAACGCGAGCACGTGGAGCTGGCCCGCACCCGCCTCAGGTCCGCTCTGCGCGCCCGCATCGACCGGGACGCACAGAACCTGCAGGCGCTGCGTTCCCGGCCCGTGTTCGCCCAGCCGCACACCATGCTCGGTGCGCGATCCGATGAGCTGCGCTCCCAGATGTCGATGGTGCGCACCATCATCCATGCGCGCCTGCAGCGCGCCGGTGACGAGATCTCGCACCTGCGGCGGCAGGCGCGGAGCCTGTCACCGCTGGAGACGATGCGGCGCGGCTACGCGGCCGTGCAGCTGAGCGATGGCACCGTCATCACCGACCCCGTCAGCGCCCCCGACGGCACCCGCCTGTCCATCCGCATGGCCGAGGGCCGCATCGGTGCGGTCAGCACCGGCTCTGATGACCGCACGGCACCCGTCGGCCCCACTGATTCACCCGAGGAGGACCCCGCATGAGCACCAGCACCCCCGACGACCCCCAGTCCCCCGAGCTGCCGGAGGACATCCGCGCGCTCGGCTACGAGCAGGCGCGCGACGAACTCGTCGGCATCGTCCAGCGCCTCGAATCCGGGCAGGGCGGGCTGGAGGAGTCCATCGCACTGTGGGAGCGCGGCGAACTGCTGTCCACGCGCTGCCAGCAGTGGCTCGACGGCGCCCGCGAGCGCCTCGACGCCGCCGTGCAGCGCCAGCAGGCGCAGAGCACCGACCAGCAGAACTGACCCGCAGCAGTGCCGACCGGCAGCCGTGTCCGGCCGGCGTCGCCGCTGCGGCAGGGCGCGGCCCGCTCAACGGTGCGCGTCTCACTCCCACCGGGCGCCTTTGGCGAGCGAGTACGGCTGGGGCATAGGCTCGTGCCATGACTGAAACGAAGCGGATCCGCGCCGCCATCGCGGGCTACGGCAATCTCGGACGCAGCGCGGAGAAGCTCATCCGCGCCCAGGATGACATGGACCTGGTGGGCATCTTCTCCCGCCGCAGCTCCCTGGACACCGACACCCCCGTGTTCCCCGCCGATTCCGCGGCCGAGCACACCGACGACATCGACGTGGTGCTTCTGTGCCTGGGATCCGCCACCGACATCCCCGAGCAGGCCACCGGCTGGGCGGAGCTGTTCACCACCGTGGACACCTACGACAACCACGCCGACATCCCCGGCCACCGCGCCCGCATGGACGCCGCGGCACGTGCGAACGGGAACACCGCCATGGTCGGCACGGGCTGGGACCCGGGCCTGTTCTCCGTAAACCGCACCATGGCGGAGGCGCTCTTCCCCAGCGCGCAGCAGAACACCTTCTGGGGCCTCGGCGCCTCCCAGGGCCACTCGGATGCGGTCCGACGGGTGCCGGGTGTGCAGCGCGCCGTGCAGTACACGATCCCGTCGGACGACGCCCTGCAGGCCGCCCGCCGCGGTGACGGCGCCGACATCACCGCGCACACCGCTCACCGCCGCGAAGTGGTTGCGGTGGCGGAGGAGTCCGAGCAGGAGCGGATCCGCGAGCAGATCGTGACGATGCCGAACTACTTCGAGCCGTACGAGACCACGGTCGAGTTCGTCAGCGTCGAGGAGTTCGAGAAGAACCATCAGGGCCTGCCGCACGGCGGCCGCGTCATCACCACCGGTGACCTCGGCGGGTCCCTGTCCACGGTGGAGTTCTCCCTGGAGCTGGAGCGCAACCCGGACTTCACCGCGGCCGCGCAGGTCGCCTACGCCCGCGCCGCCGCCCGTATGAACCGCTCGGGCCAGGTCGGTGCGTTCACCGTGCTGGAGGTGGCGCCGTACCTGCTGTCGCCGACTCCGCTGGATGAGCTGATCGCCCGCGACGTCTGAGAGTGCGCCCTCGGCGCGTCACTGCGCGGTTCTCGCCGCCTTCTCGGCGAAGGCGGCCGTGTCCTCCCGGTTCGTTCCCCCGTACACCACGAAACCGGAGTCGCCGGTGTCGCAGCCGAGGGCGATGCGCTTGTCGTCGCCGTCGAACCATTCGCAGTCGGCGCCGCCGATCTGCTGCTCCTCACCACTGGCTCGGTACTCCCCGCCCATCAGCTGGGTGATCGCGGGCCCGTATTCGGATCCCTGCACGAAGGTCAGCAGTTCGCCGCTCGCTGAGCGCTGCTGCACGGTCCACGTGCCGGACTCACCGGAGCCGCCCTGCCGCGCTTTGATGGGCCGCCACCCCTCCCCCATCTCGGGCTTCGCCACGGGGAACGGCAGGGTCTCCTGGGCGCGGCCGGCGGACTCGGCGATGTTCACGGTGGTGACGGACCCGGCCGACGGCTTCTGCTCATTGTCACGGCCCAGCCCCACCACGGCCACGGCGATGATCGCCGCCAGGATGAGGTTCAGGCCCATGGCCCACGCCATGTTCTTGACGGAGGTGTTCTTCTTCGTGGGCAGTTCCCGCTTCTTCGGCGGCGCCTGATCAAGCGATGGGTCGGACATGGCTGACATTGTGACAGCACCACCGGGCGGTGGGCGACTCCGTGCGACCCGCTCCACGAACCACCGAGCCGGTGAGACAATCACCGGTGTGATGACTGATTCCTCTTCCGACCAGCACCCCGTGCAGATCCTGACCATCGGCGAGGCCCTCACCGACATCGTCCACCGCCCCGGCCAGTCCCCCGAGGAGCACCCCGGCGGCTCTCCGATGAACGTGGCGGTCGCGCTGGGGCGCCTCGGCCACGACTCGCACCTGCTCACCCACCTCGGCACCGATGAGCGCGGCAGGCGGATCCGCACCCACCTCGCCGACTCGCGCGTCACGCTCACAGCCGGATCCGTGCAGGAGGGCGCCACCTCCACCGCCCGCGCCGACATCGCAGAGGACGGCGCCGCCGAATACGAGTTCGACCTCGACTGGTCCCCGAACCCCGTCGGCCTCCCCGACTCCCCCGCAGCGGTGCACACCTCCTCCATCGCCGCCACCCGCTCCCCGGGCGCTTCCGTGGTGCGCGAGGAGATCCAGCGCCTCCACCCCCACGCGCTGATCTCCTACGACCCCAACGCCCGCTCCGCCCTCATGGGCGAAGCAGCCGATGTCCGCGGCGTCATCGAAGCGAACGCCGCTCTCGCCGACGTGGTCAAGGCGTCCGACGAGGATCTCCAGTGGCTGTACGGCGCCGGCGAGGAGGAGCGCGCGTGTGCGGCGTTCCTGCAGCGCGGTGCGCTCCTGGCCGTCCTCACCCGCGGGGCCGACGGAGCCACCGCGTTCACCGCTGCCGGCCGCATCGACGTGCCCGGTGCTCCCACCGACGTCGCGGACACCATCGGGGCGGGCGACACCTTCTCCGCCGGCCTGATCGACGGCCTGGTGCGGCTCGGTGTGCTGACTCCGTCGGCCGGCGGCGCTGCCGACGGGGCGGGCGAGGCCGCCCGTGAGCGCCTCACCGCCCTCGGCGCCGAGCAGGTGACGGCCCTTGTCCGGCATGCCGCTCAACTCGCGTCGGTGACGGTGAGCCGCACCGGCGCGAACCCGCCGTGGCTGCACGAGATCGGGGATAGGCTGGATGGGTCGCTCGCCGGCCCCTCCGGCACCAGCACCAGTAAGAAAGTTGAGCAATGACGCAGGCTGACCAGACTGACTACCGCATCGAGCACGACACGATGGGCGAGGTGCGGGTGCCCGCTTCGGCCCTGTACCGCGCGCAGACCCAGCGCGCCGTGGAGAACTTCCCGATCTCCGGCCAGGGGCTCGAAGCCGCCCACATCCACGCCCTCGCCGAGGTGAAGAAGGCCGCGGCCCGCGCCAACGCCGAGCTCGGCACCGTGGACCAGCAGATCGCCGACGCCATCGTCGCCGCGGCCGATGAGGTCATCAGCGGTGAGCACGACGACCAGTTCCCGATCGACGTCTACCAGACCGGCTCCGGCACGTCCTCGAACATGAACATGAACGAGGTGCTGGCGACCCTCGCCTCGAAGGCGTCCGGCCTGGAGGTCCACCCGAACGACCACGTCAACGCCTCCCAGTCCTCCAACGACGTCTTCCCGACGTCAGTGCACGTCGCCGTCACCGCGTCCGTGGTGCGCAACCTGCTGCCCGCGCTCGACCACCTCGCCACCGCGTTCGAGGACAAGGCCGAGAAGTGGAAGTCCGTGGTGAAGGCCGGTCGCACCCACATGATGGATGCGACCCCGGTGACCCTCGGTCAGGAGTTCGGCGGCTATGCCGCTCAGATGCGCTACGGCATCGAGCGCGTCGAAGCGGCTCTGCCGCGCACCGCTGAGGTGCCGCTGGGCGGCACCGCCGTCGGCACCGGCATCAACACCCCGGTCGGCTTCCCGCAGGCCGTCATCAAGCACCTCGGCGGCCAGACCGACCTGCCGCTGACCGAGGCCCGCAACCACTTCGAGGCGCAGTCCGCCCGCGACGGCCTCGTGGAGATGTCCGGTGCGCTGCGCACCATCGCGGTGTCCCTGACGAAGATCAACACTGACCTGCGCTGGATGGGCTCCGGACCGAACACCGGCCTCGGCGAGATCGCCATCCCGGACCTGCAGCCCGGCTCCTCCATCATGCCCGGCAAGGTGAACCCGGTGGTGCCGGAGGCCATGATGATGGTGTGCGCGAAGGTCGTCGGCAACGACGCCGCCGTCGCCTGGGGCGGCAGCCAGGGCGTGTTCGAGCTCAACGTGCAGATCCCCCTCATGGGCACCTGCGTGCTCGAGTCGATCCGCCTGCTCTCCAACGCGATGCGGGTGCTCGCGGACAAGACCGTGGACGGTCTCGTCGCCAACGAGGAGAAGGCCCGCTTCTACGCGGAGGCCAGCCCGTCGATCGTGACGCCGCTGAACAAGCTGATCGGCTACGAGAGCGCCGCGAAGATCGCAAAGCACGCCGTCGCGGAGCGCATCAGCGTCCGCGAGGCCGCCCTCGACCTCGGCTTCGTGGAGCGCGGCGAGCTGACCGAAGAGCAGCTCGATGATGCTCTGGACGTGCTGTCGATGACCGCGCCGAAGGCCTGATAGCCCAGCGCTGGTCACCCGGCGCCGAATCCACCAGCGGCCGCCTGCAGGGATGCTGACGGCGGCCGCTTCGCTGTTCCCGGCAGCGGAGGAGCCCCGTACGCCGCCGCGAAGGACCCGTGCTGCGAGGCTCCGAACCGTGCACGTTCATAGAATCGTGACCTGGGCGGCAGGGCGCTGCCCACCGCGCTGATCCGCGCGGACCGCGTTGGAAGGACTCATCGCATGGCCACCGCAAGCACTCCGTCCCACACCGCCCACCTCGCCGCCGTCGCCGACCGGCAGCCCACCGAGCCCGGCATCGCCCCCTACGCCCCCGTGGAGGAGATGGAGTTCGCCGACGGCTCCACCGCCCGCTGGGGCGACGGTGACTTCCTGGTCACCCTCGACGTCCTCATCTCCGCCGGCACCGACCCGCAGGCGCTGAGCGACGCTGCGGACCGCATGGATCAGAAGTTCCGCACCCTCACCCAGAACCCGGAGCACCCGGACACAGGCCGTCACGGCCTCGACGGCGGAGCGTCACTGGAATGGACGGAGCACCCGTCGGGCACCGCCCTGGAGGCGAGGATCACCTCCGGCGGCGAGGACGGCCTGGACTCCGCCGAGGCCGCCTACGAGTGGCTGGTGTCCCACTGCGAGGGCCACCCCCTGACCGTCACCTACGGCGAGACCTGGACCCACCGCAAGGGCTGAGCGCCCACCACAGCACCTGGCGAGCCGAGCAGCCGCATCTCATCATCGCGACGAGGTGCGGCTGCTGTGCACGCAGCCGGCGGCTCACCACCGTGATCATGCTCGAGCGCTCCGATCAGGGAGCCGGCTGGTCGAGGACACGGGTGACGAGCTCCGCCACCGGGGAGCGCTCGGAGCGTCGCAGCGTCACGTGTGCGAACAGCTCCTCGCCCTTCAGCGCCTCCACGACCGATGCAATGCCGTCGAAGCGGCCCACCCTGAGGTTGTCGCGCTGGGCGACGTCGTGGGTGAGGACCACGCGGGAGTTCTGACCCACGCGGCTCATCATCGACAGCAGCACGCCTCGCTCCAGCGACTGCGCTTCGTCCACGATCACGAACGCGTCGTGGAGGGAGCGGCCGCGGATGTGGGTCAGCGGCAGCACTTCGAGCATGCCGCGGGAGATGACCTCATCCACGATCGAGTCGGACACCATCGAGCCGAGGGTGTCGAACACGGCCTGCGCCCACGGCCCCATCTTCTCGTCCTGGTCGCCGGGGAGGTACCCGAGCTCCTGCCCGCCCACCGGGAACAGGGGGCGGAACACCATGATGCGGCGCTGGGTGCGGCGCTCCATCACGGCTTCGAGGCCGGCGCAGAGGGCGAGGGCGCTCTTGCCGGTGCCGGCGCGGCCGCCGAGCGACACGATGGAGACGGCGTCATCCAGCAGCAGGTCCACCGCGATGCGCTGCTCCGCGGAGCGGCCGGTGACGCCGAACAGGGTCTGATCCGCGGGGATGACCCGCATCTGGTTCATGTGGACCACCCGGCCGAGGGCGTTGCCGCGACCGGAGTGGATCTTCAGACCGGTGTGCAGCGGCAGGTCCCGCTTGTCCTCCGGCAGGTCGATCGTTTCGCCGGCCCACAGGCCCTGCATGTCGTCGTCGCTGATGTGGACCTCTTCGATGCCGGTGTAGCCGGCGTCGTGGGCGAGCTCCGCGCGGTACTCCTCGGCGCGCAGGCCGGAGGCGCTGGCCTTGATGCGCATCGGGACGTCCTTGGAGACGAGGGTGACCTCGTGCCCTTCGTCGAGGAGGTTCTTGGCGGCGGCGAGGATGCGGGTGTCGTTGTCGGCGAGGCGGAAGCCCGGCGGGAGGCTGGAGGTGTCCTGGTGGTTCAGCTCCACGCGCAGGGTTCCGCCCTCGTCGGAGATGGGGACGGCGGTGGCGAGGGACCCGTGCTTCTCGCGGAGGCGGTCCAGCGAGCGCAGCGCCTTGCGGGCGAAGAACCCGAGGTCGGGGTGGTGGCGCTTGGCCTCCAGCTCCGTGATCACAATGATCGGGAGCACGATCTCGTGCTCTGCGAAGCGGTACAGCGCGCCTGGGTCCGAGAGGAGGACTGAGGTGTCCAGAACATAGATCATGCCCTGAGCGTAGGTCGGCGCGAAGGGGCTCCCGGACATGTCCCGGTGGGCGCCGATGAGAGTTCATGGGGGCTTGGGCCCCGGTTAACCGGGGCGGTGGGCCGGGTTCAGGCTCCGTAGCGGCGGTCGCGGCCGGCGAACTCCTCGAGGGCCGCATCCAGGTCCTGCTCGCTGAAGTCCGGCCAGAGCGTCTGGGTGAACACCAGCTCGGTGTGGACGCACTCCCACAGCAGGAACCCGGACAGGCGCTCCTCACCGGAAGTGCGGATGATGAGGTCCGGGTCGGGCTGGCCGGCGGTGTACAGGTGGTCGGCGACGTCCTGTTCGCTCAGGCGCGCGATCGCCTCCATCGGGTCGGCGCCGGCGGCGACGGCATCGCGCAGCGACGTGCGCACGGCGTCGACGATTTCGCGGCGGCCGCCGTACCCGACCGCGAGGTTCACCCGCATGTCCCGGCGGATGTCTGCGCCGTCGATCGCGGCGCCGATCCGCTGGCGGGAGGCGACGGGGATCAGGCTGAGGTCGCCGATGATGCGGATGCGGAACCCGTCGGCCGCGATGTCCTCCACGGTCGCGGCGATGATCCCGAACAGCGCCTGGAGCTCGTCGGCGGGGCGGTTCGCGTTGTCGGTGGACAGCATCCAGATGGTGCCCAGGGCGATGCCGCGCTCGTCCATCCAGCGCAGCACATCGCTGATGCGGCGGGCGCCCTCCCGGTGGCCATCGGCGGTGGAGAGGCCGCGGCCCTGCGCCCACCGGCGGTTGCCGTCGATGATGACCCCGACGTGCTCGGGCGCGGCGCTCGCAGCCGGCGCTGCCGGCTCCTCGGCGCCGCGGGCGTGCTGCGGTCCAGCCGCTCGGGTGCGGGGCGCGCTGGCGGGTGCTGCCACGGGTCCTCCTGTCGGCGCGTCGGATGGGGTGGGGCCCATTCTTCCCGATCGGGGCGGCCGACGGGTGCCGCTCCCCCATCCATGCCCCGGGCGTGCACAACATGCTCACAAAAAAAAGGGGGCCCGGGGCCGCTGAGCGGACGGGCGTGCACCGCGGACCAGGCGGTGGTCCCCGGCGGCCGGGCGGGGTGCGGTCGGCTAATATGACCGCATGGTCACCACACCGCACGAGGGGTCCCACCCCGTTGTTTCGGCGCGCGCCGGAGCGAACCGGGCGCGCGACTTCGCCGCGCAGAAGTTCAGCATCGCCGCGGGTGTGGTGCCGAAGCCGAAGCTGCGCGGCTGGATCCACCTGTTCGCGTTCCCCAGCGCCATGATCGCCGGGCTGATCCTGGTGGCCCTCGGCGGGACCCTCGCGGCCCGCCTGTCCACCGTGGTGTTCATCGCGACGGCCGGTCTGCTGTTCGGCGTCTCCGCCACGTACCACCGCGGCACCTGGGCGCCGAAGCGGGCCCTGATGCTCAAGCGGTTCGACCACGCGAACATCTTCATGATCATCGCCGGCACGTACACCCCGATCGCGGTGTCACTGCTCAACCGGCATGACGCCACGGTGCTGCTGTCCGTTGCGTGGGCGGGCGCCGCGCTCGGTGTCGCGTTCCGCCTGCTGTGGACCGGTGCGCCGCGCTGGCTGTACGTGCCGGCGTACGTGGCGCTCGGCTGGGTGGCCGTGCTGTACATGCCGCAGCTGCACGCCGGCGGAGGCTGGCCGGTGGTGGGCCTGCTGATCGGCGGCGGCATCGCCTACACGCTCGGTGCGGTGGTCTACGGACTGAAGCGACCGGACCCGGTGCCGGAGGTGTTCGGCTTCCACGAGATCTTCCACAGCTTCACCGTGATCGGCTTCGTCTGCCACCTCATCGCGGTGTGGATCTCCGTGGTCTGAGCGAAGGACCTCAGTCGGATCAGGCGCGGTCCTCGGGGCCGTCGGGAAGGTCCACGTCATTCTCCTCGGACCGGAGCTCGGGGCCTTCGCCCTCGTCAGCAGCGCGCGCGGGCTCAGAGCCCTCGGTGGAGCTTGCCTGCGCATCGCGGGCGGCCATGCGCGCCGCCACGTTCTCCCGCGCCGAGGACCGACGGATGCGGCGGCCCATGTCCCACGCCAGCAGCACGAGACCGCACGCCATGATGAAGAACACGATGAACCCCGGCAGGCCGGGGGTGATGGTGGCGGCGTTCATGTCCTCCGGCGGGACCGTGGAGGACGGCGATGGCGACGGGGTCGAGTCCGCCAGAACGGTGCCGGCAGCGACGAGCAGGCGATCGGCGATCATCATCACGAACGGAGTCCTTCGAACAGGTCGTCTTCCGGAATCGTCACCGGAATGCGGGAGAAGTGCAGGGTGTAGGCCTCCCACGGCCACACGAGGCGGCGCACCTCATTGGAGACCCAGAAGAACATGCCCTCCGGATCCACCTGGGTGGCGTGCGCCAGAAGCGCCCGGTCGCGGTACTCCAGGTAGTCGGAGACGTCCACCTTGGTGGTGATCGGGTTCTGCCGCAGCCCCTTGTACCAGGACAGGCGCTCCTCGTACGGGGAGTCGAGGCCACGCTCCAGGTAGTACTCGTGGAACTCGTTCGCCTCCACCGCCGACATGCTCATGTTGTAGTACAGCTTCGAGATCTCCCACGGCTCGCCGAGCTCCGGCCGATAGGTGGGATCGGCGGCGAGCTCCCACGCCAGGATCGAGATCTTGTGGGTCATGATGTGGTCCGGGTGCGGGTAGTGCCCGTTCTCGTCATACGTGGTGAGCACGTGCGGGCGGCGCTCACGGATCAGCTGCACGAGGGGGCGTGCCGCCTCTTCGGTGCGCAGGAGCGCGAAGCACCCGTCGGGCAGGTCGGGGACGGGGTCCCCTTCGGGCAGGCCGGAGTCCACAAAGCCGAGCCACACGTGGTCGGCCCCGAGGACGTCGCGGGCCGCTTCCATTTCGCGGCGGCGCACGGCCGTGAGGTCCGCGAGCGCGTCGGGGTCATCCGCCATCGCGGGGTTGAGGATGTCTCCGCGTTCGCCGCCGGTGCAGGTGACGATGGTGACGTCCACCCCCTCGTGCACATACTTGGCGACGGCTGCCGCACCCTTGGACGCTTCGTCATCCGGGTGGGCGTGCACGGCCATCATGCGCAGCTTCTCGCGTGCGGGGCGGCTGTCAGCGCTCAATGTCTCTCCTAGCAGCAGAGGTCCTGGTCCCATGACACAATAGCCGCATGCACGCCACCGAGTCCCGTTCCGAACGCCTGGCAGAGCGCTACGGCACGTCTCGCTCCGCTGGCCGCACCCTCGCCGCCCGGATCGGCATCGGAATCCTCGCTCTGGTGTTCCTCGCGACCGTCATCTGGGTGGGTCTGGTGGTCTCCTCCTCATCTCCGGTGAAGGTCACCACCACCGGCTACACCCACGTGTCCGATACGCAGATGCGGGTGAGCTTCGAGCTGAACACGAAGCCCGGCACCGCGGTGCGCTGCAGTGTGGAGGCGCTGAACGGGAACCGCGGCCAGGTGGGCTTCACCTCGGTGGAGGTTCCGCAGCAGAGTGAGCGGGTCTCCCACCATTCGGTGGTGGTGACCACTCAGCAGCCGGCGGTGTCCGGCGTCGTGAAGTCCTGCACTCCCCTCTGATCCGCACCTGCGCGTCCGCGCTGCGCCCGTGCCGGGCCGCGCGCCCGGATCCCTGTCCGCTCGCGGGAGTCCACCCCGTCGGCCGACGGGTTCTGTGACGAGGATCAGGGTCATTCGGACACATGTGCGCTACAATGGTCGTCAACGCGGAAGCGAAACCTCAGGACGCATGCTTCGTCATGTGTCCTTTTTCGTTGGCATGCTGACCGCGATGCCGCGGGCGCACGGCCGCCCTCCCGCCGCACAGATGCGAGGGAGCTGTCGTGGGTGCGCACCGCCACTCAGACTCGACTGTCCATTGAACTGACCCAGGAGAACAACGATGAGCGAGAACCAGCAGGGTGCCTGGCTGACCCAGGACGCCTTCGACCGACTCGAGGCAGAGCTTGCGGAGCTCGAGGGTCCGCGCCGCTCCGAGATCGTGGAGCGCATCTCCGCTGCTCGCGACGAGGGCGACCTCAAGGAGAACGGCGGCTACCACGCCGCCCGTGAGGAGCTCGGCAAGCTGGAGGGCCGCATCGAGGAGCTCACCCACCTGCTGAAGACCGCGGTGGTCGGCGAGACCCCGAAGGATGACGGCGTGGTGGAGCCCGGCATGGTCGTCACCGTGGAGATGGCCGGCAAGGAGCGCACCTTCCTGCTCGGCAACCGCGAGATCGCCGACGATGACGAGACCCTGGAGGTGTTCTCCTCCGAGTCGCCGCTCGGTCAGGCCATCTCCGGCTCCAGCGTCGGCCAGAAGATCGACTACACCGCACCGAACGGCAAGTCGATCCCCGTCACGATCGTGCGCTGCAGCCCGTACGATCCGAAGCGCGCCAAGTGACGCACCGATGAACTGACGAGCAGAAGGGCCGCATCCCCACGGATGCGGCCCTTCTGCTCTGTCGGCGGCTGGTTCGCCGGTGTCAGGACTGGTCAGCGGCGTGCACACCGGTCGCCAGGAACTCCTTGTGGCGCCGCTCCAGTTCCCTGTAGTGCTGCTGCGCGGTCTCGTCCACGCCGAGGTCCGGGGCGGGGTCACGGCCGGTGAAGAAGAGGTACAGCGCGTTGATGAACGCCAGGAACGGGATCGCGAACAGGGCGCCCGTGATGCCGGCGATCATCGCGCCGCCCGCGACGCCGAGGAACACGGCCAGGGGGTGGAGCTCCACAGCGTGTCCCATCAGCAGGGGCTGCAGCACGTTGGATTCGAGCTGCTGCACCAGGATCACCACGCCCACCATGATGAGCGCGATGATCGGGCCCTGCAGCACAAGGGCGATGAGGCAGGCGATCGCACCGGAGGCGACCGCACCGACCAGCGGCACGAAGCTGAACAGGAACACGATCAGCCAGATCGGCACCGCATACGGAGTCAGCGGGGCGGAGCTCGGAGCACCGGTGGCGCTGAGCACCAGGTCGATGATCACGAAGCCGAGTGCGATGCCGGTGGCATCCACAGCCGCCACCAGCACCTGGGTGCGCACGTAGGCGCTCAGCGCCTTCCAGCCGCGGCGGAAGCCCTCGTGCACGGTCGGGCGGGACTGTGCCGGGAACAGGCCCACGATCCAGCGCCACACGCTGTGGCCGGAGCTGAGCAGGAAGAACAGGGTGAACAGGGCGATCAGCAGGCCGGTGCCGACATTGCCGACCGTTGCGGCGGTCGCGACCGCACCGTTGACGATGGCGCCGGAGTTGGCCTGCAGCTTGTCCACCAGTTCACGCTGAGCCTCCGACACGGCCCCGCTGTCGATGTTGAGGGTGGTGGTGGCGAAGTCCCACAGCTCGTTGAAGCCCTTGACGGCGGCATCGGAGATGTCCTGCCAGGACGCGACGAGCTGACGGCCCGCCAGCACGAACATGCCGACCACCACGATGATCAGGCTGAGCAGCGCAATGGCGGCCGCGGCGGCGCGCGGAAGGAACGTGTGCTGTGTGAGCATCCGCACCAGGGGGTTCAGCAGGGAGGTGAGGAGGATCGCGACCAGGACGGGGATCACCAGTCCGGACAGCATCCCCATGCCCTTCACGATGAGCCAGAGGCTGGCGACGATGACGATGAACCGCCACGCCCAGGCCCCGGCCCGGCGGATGCCGAGGGGAATCTCACGGGTCTCCTGACCGGCCGCGCCCTGGATCGAGGTGACCGGCTGCGCCAGGCGCTGGACCTGCCGCTGACGCGAACGCTTGGCTGCTTGCATGGAATCATGCTCCTTCATCTGCGGGAGGCCATCCTACCGCTGGGGCCCGTGGTGTCCGGACCCCATCGGCCGCCCACCGCGACGTGCTGACGCGAGGCGGCGCATACGGCGCCACAGGCGATTATGACAGAACGGACACGGCGTCCTCATGAGGGCCGATGATGGACAATGGCACCATGACCATCAACATCGCCCCCTCCCAGCGCTCCACGGTCGGCATCGAATGGGAGATGCTGCTCGTGGATCGGGACTCCGGTGAGTCGCGCCAGTGCGCGCCGTCGCTGCTGCAGTCCGTCCGTGACGTCCACGCGGGCACCTCCGGTGTGGTCGGCGAACTGCTGCAGAACACCGTGGAACTCGTCACCGACGTGTGCAGCACCGTCGCCGAAGCCGGTGAGGACCTCGCCCGCTCCCTGCAGCGCGTCCGCGAAGCGGGCGAACCCCTGCGGGTGGACGTCACCAGCATGGGCGCGCACCCCTACTCGCGGTGGGCCGACCAGATGGTGACCGACGATGCCCGCTACTCCACTCTCGTGGACCGCACCCAGTGGTGGGGCCGGCAGATGACGATCTACGGCGTGCACGTGCACGTCGGCATCGACCACCCGGCGAAGATGCTGCCGATCACCAACGCGCTGCTCACGTACCTCCCCCACCTGCTGTGCCTGTCGGCCTCCTCCCCCTACTGGCAGGGCGAGGAGACCAGCTACGCCTCCAACCGGTCCCTCATGTTCCAGCAGCTGCCGACAGCGGGCCTGCCGCACATGTTCACCGAATGGCCGCAGTACGAGGCGTACATCAACGACATGACCACGATGGGGGTGATCGAGGAGGTCAACGAGATCCGCTGGGACATCCGGCCGGTCGCCGCCTTCGGCACCATCGAAGTGCGGGTCAGCGACGGACTGCCGTCCCTGCAGGAGGTCCTCGCCGTCGCCTCCCTCGTGCAGTGCCTCGTGGACGACTTCAGTGAGCGCCTCGACCGCGGAGAGGAGCTGCCGGTGATGGCGCCGTGGCAGATCGCGGAGAACAAGTGGCGCGCCGCCCGGTACGGGATGGACGCGATCCTCGTGCTCGACCGCAACAACCGCGAAGAGCTGATCACGGACGCCCTGCCGGAGCTGATGGACCGCCTCGCCCCCGTTGCTGAACGCCTGGGGTGCACGCGCGAGTTCGAGGGGCTGAACCGCATCACCGAACTCGGTGCGTCCTATCAGCGACAGCGCAAAGTGGCGCACCAGCGGGGCCTGCCCGCGGTGGTCAAGCACCTCGTGGCCGAGACGGACGCCGGTCATCCGCTCGCACCAGAGCAGACCGCCTGATCTGCGACCTTCGGACGACGGCTCCGCCGGTGGCTGCTTCCTAGACTGAGAGCATGACCGATGCTGCTCTTCAGATGCAGGACCTGCAGAAATCCTTCGCCGGTGTCCCTGTCGTCCACGACCTGTCCCTGTCCATTCCCCGCGGCTCGCTCTACGGGATCGTCGGCCCGAACGGCGCCGGCAAGACCACCGCCCTGTCGATGGCCACGGGTCTGCTGCGGCCCGATGCGGGCACCGCGCTGATCCTCGGCACCGATGTGTGGCAGCAGCCGACGGAGGCGAAGCGCCAGGTGGGCGTCCTCGCGGACGGCCTGCCCGTGTTCGACCGCCTCACCGGCCGCGAACTGCTCACCTACACCGGTCTGATCCGCGGCATCGATCCCGCGACAGTGGAGCAGCGCACCGATTCGCTCCTGGCAACCCTCGGCCTCGCCGATGCCGAGGGCAAACTGATCGTCGACTACTCCGCCGGTATGACGAAGAAGATCCTTCTGGCGAACGCGCTGCTGCACGCGCCGCGCCTGCTGGTGCTGGATGAGCCGCTCGAAGCGGTGGACCCGGTCTCAGCGCAGACGATCCGCTCCGCACTGTCCAGCTATGTCGCCTCCGGCGGCACCGTGGTGATCTCTTCCCACGTGATGGAACTGGTGGAGGGGCTGTGCAGCCACGTCGCCATCATCACCGACGGCGCTGTCCGCACCGCTGGCACCCTCGATGAGGTCCGCGCCGGCGGCACCCTGCAGGAACGCTTCCTCGAACTCGCCGGCGGTCAGGCCTCCCAGGGGGATCTGTCGTGGCTGAACCAGTGACCCCCGCTCCCGCCGAGGGCGGCTCCTCCGCTGCCGTGCACACCGCCGGGCCCGTTCCGCTGCCCGGCGAGGGCGGCGACGCGCCCGCGAACGGGAAGGCGCCGTCGCTGACACCGCTGCTGATGAAGCTGCGGTGGACGATCACGCTGCGCCGCGCCCGCGCCACGCTCGCCGCCACGATCGGCGGCGCGATCGGTGTGCTGTATGCGCTGGGCGCGCTCGCGTTCGGCGGCCCCGCCCTGATCACGTCCGCGTCGGTGTCGGAGATCGGCGGGACGTTCGCGCCGACCGCGGTCGGCATCGGCGCGCTGCTCGTGCTCACCTGGCTGCTCGCGCCGGCCGTGGTCTCCGGCGCTGAGGACGCGCTCTCGCCCGCGAAGTTCGCGATCCTGGGCCGACGCGGCCGCGACCTCCAGCTGCCGATGCTGATCGCATCGCTCATCTCCCCCGCGATCATCCTGACCGCACTGGCGATCGGTGTGCTCGGCGCCGCGCAGACGGTCATGCTGGTGCGGTTCCTCGCGGAGCGGCCCGCCGGTGCGATCAGCGGACTGGTGCTGCTGCTGCCGTCCCTGCTGGCAGGCCTGGCGATCTGCATTCTGCTGCCGCGCGCGATCGACGCGTTCCGCTCCACCCGCCAGTCCAGTCGCCGCAGCCGCGAGCTCGCGGCAGGTCTCGGCATCATCGGCCTCCTGGTGGGGCTGTACGGGTTCTCCCTCATCTCCAACGCGATCGCGGAGAGCCCGTCGGTCATCGACACGATCGTCCACTACGCCCTGCTGGTCCTGGGCGTCATCGCCTGGACCCCGCTGGGGGCGCCGTTCGCGATCCCGATGGACCTGCTGGAGGGCCGGTACGTGGCCGCTGTGGTGCGGATGCTGATCGCCTCGGTGACGATCGCTGTGCTGTGGCTGTGGTGGCGCCGCTCCCTGGAGCAGGCGCTGACGCAGGCGCTGCAGGGCGACAGCGCCGCGAAGTCGGAGAAGGTGACGGCGCTCGTACCGCGGTTCCTGCGCTCCGCGCCGTTCGGAGCATCCGTCGGCCGGTCGCTGAAGTACATGCGCCGCGACGCCCGCTACTCCATGGGCCTGCTGGTCCAGCCGGTGATGGTGGCGTTCATGGTGGGAATGTCGGTGATGTCGAACAATCCGTCGATGGCGATCCTCGCAACCGTGGTGGTGGCGTGGATGGCGGGTCTGCTGATCTACAACGACATCGGGATGGACGGCCCCGCGAACTGGGTGAACATCGTGGCCGGCATCCGCGGCCGCACCACCCTGGCGGCCCGCGCCGGAGTGTCGCTGATGTGGGCGGTTCCGATGCTGATCATCGTGACGGCCGTGATCGGTGTGCTGCACGATCTCGGCGGATACGCGGGTGTTCTGCTGCTGAGCGCGCTGGGCGTTGCCCTGTCGGGGACCGGCATCGGTGTGGCGACGGCCGCGTTCCTTCCGTTCGCGGCGCCGAAGCCCGGCTCGATGAAGAACTCCTCACCGATGGCGGCGTGGCTGCCCACCCTGGTGTCGATGCTGGTGACGTGGCTGCCGATGCTGCCGGCCATGGCGCTGATCGGTGCGAGCTTTGCGTTCGGCCAGTACCTCGCCTGGATCGGTGCCGTGATCGCCCTGGTGCTCGGTGCTGTCACCCTGTGGGCCGGCATCGTGCTCGGCGGGCGTCAGCTGGACCGTCACTGGCCGGAGGTGGCGCAGAAGGTGAAGACCTTCATCGGCTGAGGGGTGCTCAGGCAGTGCGGGGCAGGTCCGCTGCCATGACAATGGCGTCCATGGCGCCGGCCGCGGTCCGGTAGTAGCCGCGGCGCACCCCGAGCTCCTCGTAGCCGGCTTCCCGGTAGAAGGCGCGGGCGCGCTCATTGTCCTCACGGACCTCCAGCAGCATGCGCTCTGCGCCCTCGGACAGCGCGGTCTCCTCCAGGTTCGCCAGCATCGCCTGCCCGATCCCCTGCCCGGGGCGGGTGGTGCCGATGGTGTGCAGGTCCGCGGTGTCGCCGGCGAGCATGATGCCGGCGTAGCCGATGATCTCCTCGCTCTCCGGGTCCACGGCCGCAATGTAGCGGCGGTCGCGGTGGCCGATCTCTTCGGCGAGCATGAAGACGTCCCACGCTTCGTCCGGGAACAGCGCGAGTTCGAGGAACGCGATCGCTTCGATGTCCTCGGGCTCCACAGGGCGCAGCAGCGCCGGGACGCTCATCGCTTCCCGAGCGTGGATTTGCGGCCCGTGGGCTTCGCCGCGTCCGGCTCGCGCAGGTACAGCGGGTCCGTGGAGCCGAGCTCGTCACCGTCGCGCACCTGCTGGTTCGCGGCGCGGATGAGGAAACCGGCATCAACATGCCGCAGGTCCGCGGTCGGCGGCAGCTGCTCGGCGTACAGGTGGGCGCCGGCGCCGACGAGCGCGTCGCACCCCGTCAGGTCAGCGGCTGCATCGGCGGGTGCGGCGACCGTCGGCCCCAGAGTGCGGTGCACACGCACCTGCTCCCCCGCATGCTCGATGCGGTACGCGGCGGCGTACACCTCGCGCCGGCGGGCGTCCAGGGCCACACCGACGGTCCCCGCGAGGGGATCCTGCTCGGCGGCCTGCAGCGCCAGCGCATCCAGGGAGCACAGGCCCCGCAGGCGCAGCCGCAGGACCGCGGCGATCGACCGGGCCGTCACGAGGCCGACCCGCAGGCCGGTGAACGGGCCGGGCCCGCGGCCCACCACGACCTCGGTGAGGTCGGAGCGGGCGGCTCCGGCATCATCCATCGCCGATTGGATCAGCGGCAGCAGCACTTCGTCATGGTGGCGGGCGCGGTCATCGGTGCGCACAGCGAGGATGCGGTCCCCGTCGGCCACCGCGACCGACACGGCACCGGAGGTGTCGATGCCGAGGATCATGCGCTCGTCTCCTGGTGGTGGTCGCGGACTGTCAGGCCGGCCCCGCGGAACCGGTCGGCGAGGTGCGCGAGGTCGATGTCCTCATAGCGCGGCCCCGTCTGGGTGATGACGATGGTGCGCGGCTCCTCCGGGTCATCGACGTCGCCCGCCGGGTCCGCACCCTCGGCGCGGGTCAGCTGCACACTGCGGTAGGAGTCGGTCAGATGCTCCACCCGGTCGCGGCCCCACTCCACGAGCATGACGGAGTCCTGCAGGTCGGAGTCGAGGTCGAGGTCCTCGATGTCCCAGTCGTCGTCGAGGCGGTAGGCGTCCACGTGGACGAGGCTCGGCCCGTCCCCGAGCGGCGGGTGCACGCGGGAGATGACGAACGTGGGCGAGGCGATGGTGCCGCGCACGTTCATCTGCGATCCGAAGCCCTGCGTGAACGTGGTCTTGCCGGCGCCGAGGGGGCCGTCCAGCACGATCAGGTCACCGGCCTGCGCCTGCTCAGCGAGGATCTGCGCGACTCGGCGGGTCTCCTCGGCCGTGCTGGTGTCGACCTGGACGCTGGTGGCGGTGATGGGGATCTGCGCGGTGTCATCCGCCGGCGAGCCCGCCGCACCGGACGCGTCAGTGCCGGCCGAGGGGGCGGCCGACGGGTCCGTCAGCGTGGACTGGTCCACGATCGTCCACGTCTTCTGCTCCCGCGGTTCCAGTGCGCCGGGCAGGGCGTCGTCGTGGACCGGTGCGGGGCCGGCCTCGTCTGCGATCGGCTCAAGGTTCTCGGTGGGGGGCTCCTGGCCTGTCCGGACGGGGCGCTCCGCGCTGGCTGCAGAGGGGACGGTGACGCGGGTGCCGCCGGTGACCGGCGTCGGCGGGGACTGCACGTAGTCGGCGTCGCTCGAGGCGCCGCCCGGCATCACCGGGGCGGGTGCGGCGTCGGGCGCTGCGGTGGCCCCCGCAGCCGGAGCGTCTCCGACCGCGGTCGGCGCAGGGTCAGCGGGCTCGGTCGGCGCGGCGCCACCCTCAGCGCCGGCCTCAGCGTCAGGGCCGGCAGTCGCGGCGGGGTCAGCGCCCGAGTCGGAGTCACCGGCCGTGGATGAGTCATCTGCGGCGCCGGTGTCCTCGTCCTCGTCGGTCAGGTCGAGGACCACACGGCTCACCCGCGCATTGATCGAGGTCAGCACCTCGTAGGAGATGGTGCCGGCGGCCCTCGCCCAGTCCTCCGCCGTGGGAACGTCCGGGTTCGCGGCCGGGTCACCGAAGATGATCGCCTCATCACCGGCGTGCGCCGTGGAGGAAGGGCCGAGGTCCACCACCATCTGGTCCATGGAGATCCGCCCCACCTGCGGGACCACCTTCATGCCCTCATCGGTGCGGACCGCGACCCAGCCGCGACCGGACGCCGCCCGGTGCAGGCCGTCGCCGTAGCCGATGCTCAGCAGGCCCAGGTCCGTGCTCTCCGCACAGGTGTAGGTGGCGCCGTACCCGGAGGTCTGGCCCGCCTGGACCGTCTTGATCTCCGCCACGCGCGTGGTCAGCGTCATCGCCGGACGCAGGTCCAGGTCCGTCTCCACCGGCGGGTAGCCGTACAGCGCCACGCCCACCCGCGCCATGTCGCAGTGCGTGTCCGGGCGGGTCAGGGCGGCGGCGGAGTTCGCAATGTGGCGCAGCGGGATCGGGCCGACTTCGTCGGCGAGGGCGTCGCACGCCTCTGTGAACACCCGCATCTGCTCATCGATGGAGGGGTCGCCGGGAACGTCAGCGGAATGGAAGTGGCTCATCGCGCCGATCGCATGCAGGTAGTCGCTGCCGCGGATCATCGTCGTCATCTTCGGCAGGTCCTCCGGGAGCACACCGCCGCGGCCCATCCCGGTGTCGATCTTCAGGTGCACACGGGCGCGGCGGTCTGCGGTGCGTCCCGCGTCCGCGACCAGCTCGAGCAGTTCGTAGGAGCCGACGCCGATGTCGATGCCGGCGCTGATCAGCTCCGGCAGCACGTCCAGAGCGGTCGTCGGGTCGAACAGCCAGGTGAGGATCGGAACATCGAACCCGGCGCGTGCCAGGCCGAGCGCGGATCCGGGATGCGCCACCCCGAGCCAGGTGGCGCCGCCGGCGATGGCGGCCTCGGCCGCAGCCATCATGCCGTGGGAGTACCCGTCGGCCTTCACCACCGCCATCAGCGCGGTCTGCTCATCGAGGGCGGAGCGGATCTGCCGGGCGTTGTGCCGGATCGCGTCCTTGGAGATGCGGGCCTTCGGAGGGGCGATACCGGGCTCCTCGGCGAACGGGGCGGGTGACGCTGCGGTCTCAGTCATCGAGTGATTTCCTTCTTTCCGCTGCGACAGATGCCACAGCAAGACGACCGTCATGGCTCAGCGAGAGGTGCAGGGCGCTCACGCCCTCCCGTACGGCGGTGGCCAGCGCGTTGCCGCGCAGAACCAGGTAGGGGCGGTCCGTCGCGGTCTTGCGGACGATGACGTCCTGCCACGAGAGCTCCCCCGGGTTGCCCAGAGCCTTACCGGTCGCTTCCTTCGCGGCGGCGCGGGCCGCCAACGATGCGAGGGACAGTCCGCGCTCTTCGGGCGCGAACAGCCGTTCCTTCAGTCGTGGAGTCCGGGCGAGCATCGCCTCGAACCTGTCGATGTCGACGATGTCCACACCCACCCCGGCGAGCCGGGACTCGGGTTCGGGTTCGAAGGCGAGCTCCTCGCCATCTCGAACGTCGTGGGCCCGTGACATGCCGCCAGTGTAGCCAGCACGGCGTGGGGACGACAGCGGAGCCACCGGGCACCCGTCGGCTCCGTGGCCGAGGGCACCTCCAGCGGCGCCGGTCGTGAGCACCCCGCGGGGCGCTCAGAAGGGTCGGATCACTCGACGGTGACGGACTTGGCGAGGTTGCGCGGCTGATCCACGTCCAGGCCCTTCGCGGTGGCGAGCTCGCAGGCGAAGATCTGCAGCGGAATGATGGTCAGCAGCGGCGCGAACAGGGTGCGGGTCTGCGGGTAGCGGATCACCACATCCGAGTACGGCAGCACGTCCTCATCGCCCTCCTCCGCGATCACGAGGGTGCGGGCGCCGCGGGCGCGCACCTCCTGAATGTTGGAGACGACCTTCGAGTGGAGGGAGTCGCGGCCGCGGGGGCTGGGCACCACCACGAACACCGGCTGACCGTCCTCCACCAGGGCGATCGGGCCGTGCTTGAGCTCACCGGCGGCGAAGCCCTCCGCATGGATGTACGCGATCTCCTTGAGCTTCAGCGCGCCCTCCAGCGCGGTCGGGTAACCGACGTGCCGGCCGAGGAACAGCACGCTGGTGGCATCGACCATGTCGCGGGCGAGCTGCTCCACCTGCTCGGAGCCGTCCAGGACCTGCTGGATCTTCGCGGGGATCTGCTCCAGGTCGTCCAGGACGGCCTGGATCTCGTCGCCGTAGAAGTTGCCGCGCACCTGCGCGAGGTACAGGCCCAGGAGGTAGCAGGCGGAGATCTGCCCCAGGTACGCCTTCGTGGAGGCGACGGCGATCTCCGGGCCCACATGCAGGTAGATCGCAGCATCGGACTCGCGCGGGATGGTGGAGCCGCGGGTGTTGCAGATCGCGACGACCTTCGCGCCCTGCTCCTTCGCGTGCCGCACCGCCATGAGGGTGTCCATGGTTTCGCCGGACTGGGAGATCGCCACCACAAGGGTCTTCGGGCTCACGATCGGGTCGCGGTAGCGGAACTCATGCGCGAGCTCCACCTCCACCGGGATGCGGCACCAGTGCTCGATGGCGTACTTGACGACCTCACCGGCGTTCGCCGCGGTGCCGCAGGCGACCACGATGATCTTGTCGATGCTGCGAAGCGTGGACTCCTCGATGAGCATGTCCTCGAGGGTGAGGCGGCCGTTCTCAAAGCGGCCCACGAGGGTGTCGGCGATGGCCTCGGCCTGCTCGTGGATCTCCTTCGCCATAAAGGAGGCGTAGCCGGACTTCTGGGCTGCTTCGGCGTCCCATTCGATGGTGTAGGTCTTCGGGTCGGCGACGGGCGTGCCGTCGAACTCGATGACGTCGACGCTGTCGGCGGTGACCGTGACGATCTGGTCCTGGCCGATCTCCATCGCCTGCTTCGTGAAGTCCACGAACGCGGCGACATCGGAACCGAGGAAGTTCTCGCCCTCGCCGAGGCCGATCACCAGCGGGGAGTTGCGGCGGGCGGCGACCACGCGGTCCGGGGCGTCCTCGTGGATCGCCAGGAGGGTGAAGGCGCCTTCGAGGCGGCCGACGGTGTTCTTCATCGCCTCGGTGAGGTCACCGGTGGCGGCGTATTCGCGGGCCACGAGGTGGGCGGCGACCTCGGAGTCGGTCTGGGAGGAGAACTCGTAGCCGTCGGCCAGCAGTTCGTCCTTCAGCGGCGCGAAGTTCTCGATGATGCCGTTGTGCACGAGGGCGAGCTCGCCCTTCTTGCCGCCTCGGTGCGGGTGGGCGTTGGCATCCGTCGGCCCGCCGTGGGTGGCCCAGCGGGTGTGCCCGATGGAGACGTTCGAGGGCGTCTGCTCGGAGCCGGCGACCTCCTCCTTCAGGTTCTTGATCTTGCCGGCCTTCTTGAAGACGTCGACCTCGTCCTCACCGAGGACGGCGACACCGGCGGAGTCGTATCCGCGGTACTCCAGCCGGGTGAGACCGGCGAGGACGACGTCGATGGGGCGGCTCGAGGCCTCGGGGCCGACGGGCCCTGCGTATCCAACAATTCCACACATGCCAGAAACGATAGCGGTGCCGCACCTGTGCGCAGCCGGATGGAAGCGGGCGCGTCGGAGTGATAGATCACGGATCGCCCCCGGCCTGCTCGAGCCTGCGGAGCGCTTCGCGCGAGCGTGCAGAAGTGAGCATCCGCCGCGTCCGTGGAACAATGGTGGCTGTGACTGTGCACGACCATGCGAGCCCATCCCTCTCCCCCTTCACGGAGATCGCCCGCGACGACTGGGCCTCCCTGTCCGGTGAGACGCCGCTGCCGCTGACCGCGGACGAGATCGAGACGCTGCGCGGCCTCGGCGACCGGCTCGACATGGACGAGGTCAACAAGGTGTACCGGCCCATCTCCCGCCTGCTCAACCTGCAGGTGCAGAACGCGCAGTCCATGCGGGACGTGCGCAACGAGTTCCTCCATCAGAACGCACGGCGCACCCCGTACATCATCGGGGTCGCCGGCTCCGTCGCCGTCGGCAAGTCCACCACGGCGCGCCTGCTGCGGGAGCTGACGGCGCGCTGGCCGGAGACGCCGCGCGTGCAGCTGGTGACGACCGACGGGTTCCTCTATCCCACCGCGGAGCTGAAGCGCCGCGACATCATGCACCGCAAAGGGTTCCCCGAGTCCTACGACCGCCGCGCGCTGCTGCGGTTCGTCGCGGATGTGAAGAGCGGCCAGGGCGAAGTGCTGGCGCCGGTGTACTCCCACATCAGCTACGACATCCTGCCGGACGAGTTCGTCCGCGTGCAGCGGCCGGATGTGCTGATCGTGGAGGGCCTGAACGTGCTGCAGGCGCCGCGGGTGCGCGCCGACGGCCGGGTCGGCATCGCCGTCTCCGACTACTTCGACTTCTCCGTGTACGTGGACGCCCGCGAGGACGACATCCGCCGCTGGTACATCGAACGCTTCCTGTCGCTGCGCGCGACCGCGTTCGCGAAGGAGGACAGCTACTTCCGCCGCTACGCCGACCTCGGTGACGATGAGGCGCGCGCAACCGCCGCGCACATCTGGGACACGATCAACGGTCCGAACCTGCGGGAGAACGTGCAGCCGTCCCGCGGCCGCGCCGACCTGATCCTGCGCAAGAGCTCGGACCACGAGGTCCGCTCGGTGCTGCTGCGCCGCATCTGATCACCGCAGCCGCCTCGGCGTGCGCGGCGCCGTCCGAAGCGGGCCGACGGCTCCCGGCCTCAGTGGTCGCTGGCCAGCGCCAGCACCCAGAACCCGGCGATGCCGAACAGTGCCGCGGACAGCCCGATGATGCGCAGGCGGCGCACCACCTCCGGCGGCAGGCCCAGCAGCCGCGCAGCCGCACTGAGGAGGACGCCGAGGACGGCGATGACGAGGAACGCGATGCGCAGCGGCTGCATGGGGTGAACTCCCGAGTGCTCGAACAGAAGGGGCAGGGTGCGGGGACAGATGTGTGGGCGGGCCCGAGCCGGGCCCGCCCCATGGATGATCGGGCGCGCAGGCCCGTTCGGATCAGAGCGCCAGGCGCTCCTTGACCACGGCGGCGAGCTTCTCGCACACCTCGCTGGCCTGCTCATCGGTCGGGGCCTCGACCATGACGCGCACCACCGGTTCGGTGCCGGACGGGCGCAGCAGAACACGGCCGGTGGTGCCGAGCTGCTTCTCCGCGTCCTTGATCGCGTCCATGACCCCGGCGTCGATGTTGGCGCGGGTCTTGTCCACGCCCTTGACGTTGATCAGCGACTGCGGCATCCGCGTCATCACCGTGGCGAGCTCTGCCGCGGACCTGCCGGAGGTGACGAGGCGCTGCAGCAGGTGCAGGGCGGTGAGCTCGCCGTCACCGGTGGTGGCGTACTCGGTCATGACCACATGGCCGGACTGTTCGCCGCCGAGGCGGTAGCCGGCGAAGTTCATCTCTTCGAGCACGTAGCGGTCGCCGACTGCGGTCTGGGCGAGCTGGATGCCGTGCTCCTGCATGGCGAGCTTCAGGCCGAGGTTGCTCATCACGGTGACCACGAGGGTGTTCTGCGGCAGCTTGCCGCGCTCCTGGAAGTCGACGGCGAGGATCGCCATGATCTGGTCGCCGTCGATGACGGTGCCGTCAGCATCGACGGCGAGGCAGCGGTCGGCGTCGCCGTCGAAGGCGACACCGAGGTCGGCGCCCTTCTCCTTCACGGCGGCCTGCAGCTGCTCCAGGTGGGTGGAGCCGATGTCCTCGTTGATCTGCTTGCCGTCGGTGCGGTCACCGATGACATGCACGGTGGCGCCGGCGGCTTCCAGCACCTTCGGGCCGGTCTCGTAGGCGGCGCCGTTGGCGCAGTCCGCCACCACGGTGACGCCGTCCAGGCGCGAGTCCAGCGTGGACAGCAGATGGTTGACGTAGGCGTCCACGGCGCCGTCGAAGCGGGTGATGGAGCCGACCGCGGTGCCCTGCGGACGCTCCCAGTCCTCCCCCATACGCGCTTCGATGGCGTCCTCGACCTCGTCGGGCAGCTTGGTGCCGCCGCGGGCGAAGAACTTGATGCCGTTGTCCGGATGCGGGTTGTGGGAGGCGGAGACCATCACGCCGAGGTCGGCACCGGTGGACTCCACCAGGTACGCGAGGCCCGGGGTGGGCAGCACACCGGCGTCCTCCACGTCCACGCCGGCGGAGGCGAGGCCGGCGGCGATGGCGGCGGAGATGAAGTCGCCCGACGGCCGCGGGTCGTGCGCGATGATCGCGCGGGGCTTCGTGCCGTCCTCGTGGAATGCGCCGAGCTGGCCGAGCACGTGCGCTGCGGCGACAGCGAGCTCAACCGCGAGCTCCGCGGTGATGTCCTTGTTGGCCAGTCCTCGCACACCGTCGGTGCCGAACAGTCGCGCCATTGTCTCCTCCATCTGGTGGGGCAGTCGTATGCCGTCGCGGCGCCCCGGTGGGGGCGTCGCGTCAGGTCCGGTCCGGGGTGCGGACACGGACGCACTCATCGTAATGGGACGGGCCGGGTCCGCCCTGGGGCCGCCGCCGCGATCCACGGGTCGATGTGGGATATGGCGCGCTCGCCGGGGCGATTGAACACAGAACACCGCCCGCGGAATGCGGACGGTGTTCGTGCTGCAGTCAGGTGCCGGCGGACCGGCACCAGCGGAAGGGCTGGATCAGCGCTTCGAGAACTGCGGAGCCTTGCGGGCCTTCTTGAGACCGGCCTTCTTGCGCTCCGGGACGCGGGCGTCACGGGTCAGGAAGCCGGCCTTCTTGAGGGCCGGGCGGTTGGACTCGGAGTCGACCTCGTTGAGGGCGCGTGCCACGCCGAGGCGCACGGCACCGGCCTGGCCGGAGGGGCCACCGCCGATGACGCGGACGAAGACGTCGAAGCGGCCCTGCAGGTCGAGCAGGGTGAACGGGTCGTTCACTTCCTGCTGGTGCAGCTTGTTCGGGAAGAACTCCTCGAGGCTGCGACCGTTGACGACCCACTCGCCGGAGCCCGGCTTGACGTGGACGCGCGCGATGGCGCGCTTGCGGCGGCCGGTGCCGTAGCCCGGACCGACAGCGGACTTGCCCTCGCCGACGGCGGCGTTGGAGCTCGACTCGGTGGTGTAGTTCGAGGTCTCGCCCTCGAACTCCTCAACTGGGGTGGTTTCTTCTGCCACTGTAAACCTCAGATTTCTTTCAGCGCGCGGGCCAGGGCCGTTACTGCGCGACCTGGTCGGCGACGTTGAACTGAACCGGCTTCTGGGCCTCGTGCGGGTGCTCGGCACCTGCGTAGACCTTCAGCTTCTTGATCTGCTGAGCAGCGAGCTTGTTGCTCGGGAGCATGCCCTTGATCGCCTTCTGGATGGCGCGCTCGGGGTTCTTCTCCAGCAGCTCGCTGTACTTCACGGAGCGGAGGCCACCCGGGTAACCGGTGTGGCGGTACGCGAGCTTGTCCTCGCGCTTGTTGCCGGTCAGGGCAACCTTGTCCGCATTGATGATGATGACGAAGTCGCCTGCATCCACGTGGGGTGCGAAGACCGGCTTGTGCTTGCCGCGGAGCAGCTGGGCAGCCTGGGAAGCGAGCCGGCCGAGGACGACATCAGTTGCGTCGATGACGTACCAGGAACGCTCGACATCGCCGGGCTTCGGGGTGAACGTACGCACTCGTGCCTTCTTCTCTCGTTGGTTGTGCCGCGACGCGGAGCGCCGCTGACACGGTTCGAATGGACCGTGGACACGCTTCCTTTGGTTCAAAGCATGGCCATAGATTGCAGTGCTTGGCCCTCGCGAGCGGGGGCCGGAATGCGTGTGAGGAGCCTTTCGCGCCAAGCGTGAGATCATCGGCAGCGTTGGGCGCGCATTCATGGCACAACAGCAGTCCACTCTACCGGCGCGCTGTTCAGGCGGTCAATGAGGCCCGTTCACTTCCACGACAGGATATGGCTCACATCTCGTCGCTGAGGGCGGCGACTGCGCGGAACAGCTCGAGCTGCCGCGCCCGGAGCACGTCCCACCGGTGATCGCGGCCGGCGGGTGCCGGGATCACGTCGGCGCTCGCCCCGTCGGCCCGCTCCCCCGCAGCGGCGTCGCGGACCGGATCCTCGCGGCGGGCGTCTCCGGCGGCGAGCGCTGCGCCGAGGAGGGCGGCGTCGGCAGCGGTGGCGGGCAGGGCGTCCCGGCCGGTGATCGCGGCGATGAGGCGCATCCAGGGCCGGGAGGCCGCTCCCCCGCCGACGACGGGCAGCAGGGCCGCTTCGGGCGACTGCTCGTCTGCGGCGCCGCTCGGCGGGAGCGCGTTCGCGAGGGCGAGGCCGACGGATTCCAGCACCGCCTGGTACATAGTCACCTGGTCGGTGTCCGGGCGCATGCCGATGATGGCGGCGCCGATGCGGTCGGCGCGCACGGGGAACCGCTCACCGCGCAGGGACGGCAGGGCGAGCAGACCCGACGGCGTGCAGCCGGTGGCATCGAGCCGGGCCTCCAGGAGCGCGTCGGCCTCCTGCGGGGAGGCGCCGCCGAGGAGGGTACGGCGAGCCCAGGCGGCGGTGTCGCCTGCGGACAGGAGCGCGCCGATGCGGAGGACATGCTGATCCAGCGGCGGGTCGAGGAGCAGGGCGTGTTCGGCCTCCGGCCGTGCCGGTGCGGCGCCGAGCGGCTGGATGCTGGCGACCCAGCCGGACGTGCCGAGCGAGATGTACTCGGTGGGCCCGTCGGAGCCCCCGACGATGCCGAGCGTGGCGGCGGCTGCGTCACCGGGCGCGAGGTGGATCCGCAGACCGGCCGGGACGCCGAAGCGCGACTCCCCCTCGGTCGTGACGGTCCCGATGTCGCCGCCGCCCACGGCGGGCAGCACACCCATCGGCAGGTGCGCGGCGCGGGCGATGGCCTCGCTCCACGTGCGGGTGCGGGCATCGAGCAGACCGGTGGCGCTGGCGGTGGTGACATCGCAGTGGGCGTCGCCGCCGAGCATCCAGGCGAGCAGACCCGCCGGGGAGAAGAACACCCGCCGCACCGCGCCCGTGTCGGTGGCGGGCTCACGGGTGCTCTCCAGGCGCAGCCACTGCGCCGGGTTCGCGGTCGGGCCCTGCAGGTTCCCGGTGATCTCGTCCCAGTCGGGCACGGCGCGGCGGATCTCGTCGGCCTCCGCGGCGGCGCGGGTGTCGCTGTAGAGAACGGCGCGCCCCGTGCACGGGGCTCGATGACCGGCTCTGGCCGGATCCGCGCCGGCCGGGCCGGAGCCTGCAGCGGTCTCCTCCGCGAGCACCAGGGTCTGCATCTGCCCCGTCAGCGCGATCGCTTCGACATCGGACCACGCCGGGTGCGCCAGCAGGTCCGCCACCACCGCGGTGAGGGCGGCGCACCAGTCGTCCGGGTCCTGTTCGGCGGCGCCCGTCCCCGGCGCGTGGGTCGCGTAGGCGCGGCTCGCTGCTGCGAGGACTCGGCCACGATCCACGAGGGCGGCCTTCAGCGCCGTGGTGCCGACGTCGACGGCGAGGATCATGCCGGCCTCACCCACGTGTCGCCGCGCTTGCCGCGGGTCTGCTGGGCCCGCGCGGCGAGCTGGTCATCCTCCGGGTAGCCGACTGACTCCAGCGTCAGTCCGTGCGGCGCGAACATGGGGGCGCTGCCGGCGGCGTCGCGGCGGGGCGTCGCGACGAGGGCCGCCATCCAGGCGGCGTCGGCCCGCCCCTCCCCCACGGCGACGCTCGCACCCACGATGGAGCGGACCATGTGATGACAGAACGCGTCGGCCTCCACCACCGCGACCACCAGTCCCGCATCCGCGAGAGGGTGGCCGGCGCCGTCGGTCAGGGGGACGCGCTCCCACGAGATCGACAGGAGGGTGCGGATGGTGGTGGCGTCCTCGCGGGGGCGGCAGAAGGAGAGGAAGTCGTGTTCACCGATGAGGGCGCGCGCGGCAGCGTCCATCGCCTCCGCGTCCAGGGGGCGCTTGTGGTTCATGACGTCGCGCCGCAGCGGCGAGCGGGTCGCGATCGAATCGGCGATGCGGTACCGGTAGCGGCGGGACAGCGCGGAGAAGCGGGCGTCGAAGTCATCGGAGACGGCGCGGGCGTCCGTCACCACGATGTCGCGGGGCAGCACAGCGGCGAGGCGTTCGCACATGGCGCGGCCGGGGGTGCGGTCGCTGCGGCCCGGCATCCGCGCCCACGCCTCCTCGGGGACGTCGACGTGCAGCACCTGGCCGGTGGCGTGGACGCCGGCGTCGGTGCGGCCGGCGACATGCACCCGCACCTCGTGGCGGAGGATCCGGAACAGCCCCTTCTCCACCTCACCCTGGACGGTGCGCAGGGCCGGTTGGATGCCCCAGCCGCTGAAGTCCGTGCCGTCGTAGGCGAGGTCCAGGCGAATGCGCATCAGCGGGGCGGTCCTTCCGGGCGGAGCAGCGGGCGAGATGGGGCGCGACTGAGACTACCGGAGACCGGTCACAGGCCCCGCCTGCCCGGTGGCCCGACGGGTGCTCCAGCGCGATAGGCTGGCGCCTGTGAAGATTCTGGTTGTTGGTCACGGAGGCCGCGAACACGCGATCGTTCGCCGTCTCTCCCTCGATTCCCCTGCCCCTGAGATCCACGCCGCGCCGGGCAACCCCGGCATCGCCGAGCTCGCCACCGTCCATGACATCGCCGTCACGGACCATCAGGGCATCATCGCCCTTGCCCGCGACCTCGCGATCGACCTCGTGGTCATCGGCCCCGAAGCGCCCCTGGTCAACGGCCTCGCCGATGACCTCACCGCCGCCGGCATCACCGTGTTCGGCCCGTCGCAGGCCGCCGCGCAGCTGGAGGGCTCCAAGGACTTCGCGAAGTCCGTCATGCACCGCGCCGGCGTCCCGACCTCCCGCTCCGTCACCGTCACGAAGCTGCAGGATGTGGAGGCGGCGCTGGATGCGATGAACCCGTCGGGCCGCGTCCCCTACGTGGTGAAGGACGACGGCCTCGCCGCCGGCAAGGGCGTGGTGGTCTCCATCTTCAAGGAGGACGCCCTCGACCATGCCGAGGCGGCCCTGTCCGCACCGGGCGGCCGCGTGGTGATCGAGGAGTTCCTCGACGGCCCCGAACTGTCGGTGTTCTGCATCTCCGACGGCACCACCGTGCGCGCCCTCGCCCCCGCGCAGGACTTCAAGCGCGCCTTCAACTTCGACCAGGGGCCCAACACCGGCGGTATGGGCGCCTACTCCCCGCTGCCGTGGATCGAGACCGAGTCCGTGCTGGAGGAGGTCGTGCGCACCGTCGCGCAGCCCACGGTCGATGCCATGCGGGAGGACGGCACGCCGTTCGTCGGCATCCTGTACTGCGGGCTGTCCCGCACGAAGCAGGGCCTGCGCGTCATCGAGTTCAACGCGCGCTTCGGCGACCCGGAGACCCAGGTGGTGCTGGAGCGCCTCGCATCCCCGTTCGCGCCGCTGCTGCTGGCGGCCGCGAAGGGCGAACTGGACCAGGCGGAGCCGCTGCGCTGGCACGACCACGCCGCTGTCACCGTGGTCCTCGCCTCCGAGGGCTACCCGAAGTCCGCCCGCAAGGGCGATGTCATCGGCGGGATCGAGAAGGCGGAGGAGTTCGGCGCCCACATCATCCACGCCGGCACCGCCCTGAACCCCCGCGGCGAGCTCGTGTCCGACGGCGGCCGCGTCCTGTCCGTCGTGGCGGTCGGCGAGTCGCTCGAAGACGCCCGCTCCCGCGCGCAGATGGCGATCAGCCACATCACCCTGCCGGGGTCGCACTTCCGCACCGACATCGCCCAGCGCGCAGCCGCCGGTGAGGTGGAGGCATGAGCGAGGCGCTGCTGGACGCCCCGCGCCTCGACGGCTGGGACCACGCGGTCAGCGGCAAGGTCCGCGAACTGTACGTCCCCGCCGGCGAGTCGCTCAGCACCGCGCGGGAGGTGCTGGTGCTGGCAACGGACCGCATCAGCGCATTCGACTTCTCCCTGCAGCCCGGCATCCCCGACAAGGGCCGCATTCTCACCCGCATGTCCGTGCTGTGGTTCGACCTGCTGAAGGACGTGGTCCCGAACCATGTCATCAGCGCCGAGGACGTCCCGGAGCCGGTGCGCGGCCGGGCCCTGCGCTGCCAGGGGCTCGATATGCTCCCGCTGGAGTGCATCGTGCGCGGCTACCTGACCGGGTCGGGGCTCGCGGACTACCGCGGATCGGGATCCGTCGGCGGGCATGCGCTCCCGGCGGGGCTCGAGGACGGCTCCCGCCTGCCGGAGCCGATCTACACCCCGTCCACGAAGGCGGAGGTCGGCGGACACGACGAGAACATCACGGTCGCGCAAGCACGCGAGCTGGTGGGCGAGGACCTCGGGGCGCAGGCGGAGGAGGCGTCGCTGGAGGTGTACCGCCGGGCCGCTGACTTCGCCCGCGAGCGCGGCATCATCCTCGCGGATACGAAGCTGGAGTTCGGCACCTCGCGGGCCGACGGCTCGCTCGTCCTCGGCGATGAGGTCCTCACCCCGGACTCCTCCCGCTTCTGGGACGCCGACGGGTACCGGGTCGGCCAGGCGCAGCCGAGCTTCGACAAGCAGTTCGTGCGCGACTTCCTGACGAGCGCCGAGTCCGGCTGGGACCGCGCCTCGGGTGAGGAGCCGCCGGTGCTGCCGGAGAGGATCGTGGAGGCCACGCGCGCGAAGTACATCGACGCGCTGGAGCGGCTCACGGGCGAGCGGTTCTGACCGTCCCACACTGATGCGGCCCGGGCCGCTGGTTCATGGCACAATGTCCGCAGATCGTTACGAGGAGGACTCACCCCAATGATGATGGCGCTGATTGTCAACACGCTCGGCCTGTCCCTGATCGGCATCATTATGGCCGCTGCAGGCATCATGCTGCGCCGCTCTGCTGATTCCCACGCCGAGCACCGCCGCGAGCAGAACCTGGCTCTGTCGCCGATGCTGGTGGTGGGCGGTGTCATCACCCTGCTGATGGGGCTGACCTTCCTGTTCCTCGCCGTGTTCATCC
Organism: Helcobacillus sp. ACRRO; assembly: GCF_022347125.1. Taxonomy (NCBI): domain Bacteria; kingdom Bacillati; phylum Actinomycetota; class Actinomycetes; order Micrococcales; family Dermabacteraceae; genus Helcobacillus; species Helcobacillus sp. ACRRO. The sequence continues at coordinate 97,513 of NZ_JAKRNG010000002.1, read as the reverse complement.
ACTGGCCGCACCAGTTCCCGTCGATGGCCGGTGCCGTGCTGGCCACCTTGTTCGCGCCGTACCTGGTGCCGCTGCTCTTCGCCTGGCTCGCCCGCGGCCGCGCCGAGAAGGCCGTGTACCCGTACTGAGCGCCGTCGCACACTGACGCTGAAGGCCCCGCTGGCATCCGCCGCGGGGCCTTCGCTCTGCCCGGTCCCCGGCGCCCCCCGCCCGGCGAGAGACCCTCAGCGCTCCGCGGTCGCGCGGTGGTGCACACTGGAGGCATGACCACTTCAGCCTCCTCCGCCCCGGCGCCGCTGCGCATCACAGACAACCGCGACGCCGATTCCCTCCTCACCGAGAACCCGCTCGCCCTGCTCATCGGCATGCTGCTCGACCAGCAGGTCCCGATGGAGACCGCGTTCGCCGGCCCGCTCAAACTGCAGCAGCGCGTCGGTGCCCTCGACGCCGCCACCATCGCCGACCAGGACCCCGAGCAGTTCCTCGCAGCGTTCCGCGAAACCCCCGCGGTGCACCGATTCCCGAAGTCGATGGCGGAGCGTGTGCAGAAGCTGTGCCGTCAGATCATCGAGGACTACGACGGTGACGCCGCCGCGATCTGGACCGACGGCGACCCGGACGGCCGCGAGGTCCTCAAACGGTTGAAGGCCCTGCCCGGCTTCGGTGACCAGAAGGCCCGCATCTTCCTCGCCCTGCTCGGCAAGCAGTACGGCTACACCGGTGAGGGGTGGCGGGAGGCAGCCGGTGACTACGGCGCCGACGGCACCACCCTCAGCGTCGCCGACATCACCTCGCCGGAGTCGCTCATCGCCGTGCGGGAGACGAAGCAGGCGATGAAGAGGGCAGCGAAGAAGCAGTGAAACCGCAGGCCCTCGTCACATCACGTGACGGGGGCCGCCCTGCATGCCGTTGGTCCCACCATCCTCTCGATCCGGCCCCATAGCCTGGTGGTGCACCAGAGAGCAGAGGAAGGGAACCGACTGCGATGACTGCCACTGACAACAAGGCCCCCACCACCGGCCCGTCCGGCTCGGAGGGCACCGCGAGGGCATGGGACGGCTTCACCACCGGTGACTGGACCGAGCAGATCGATGTGCGCGACTTCATCCAGCGCAACTACCGCACCTACGAGGGCGACGCCTCGTTCCTCTCCGGCCCGACCGACAAGACCCTGCGCGTGTGGGACACCCTGGAGAAGGAGTACCTCTCCGAGGAGCGCAAGCGCCGCGTCTACGACGTCGACACCCACACCCCCGCCGACATCGATGCCTTCCCCGCCGGCTACATCAGCGAGGACGACGACGTGGTGGTCGGCCTGCAGACCGATGTGCCCCTCAAGCGCGCCATGATGCCCAACGGCGGTTGGCGCATGGTGGAGACCGCCATCAAGGAGGCCGGCAAGGAGGTGGACGAGGACGTCAAGAAGGTCTTCACGAAGTACCGCAAGACCCACAACGACGGCGTCTTCGACATCTACACCCCGCGCATCCGCGCTGCCCGCTCCAGCCACATCATCACCGGCCTGCCCGACGCCTACGGCCGCGGCCGCATCATTGGCGACTACCGCCGGGTCGCCCTCTACGGCGTGGACCGCCTCATCGAGGACAAGATGCGCGCGAAGGACGCCATGGCGGACCTCGGCTTCTCCGAGCACTGGGCCCGCTACCGTGAGGAGCACTCCGAGCAGATCAAGGCGCTGAAGAAGCTGATCACCCTCGGCGACCTGTACGGCATCGATGTGCGCCGCCCTGCGGAGAACGCCCACGAGGCCGTGCAGTGGACGTACATGGCGTACCTCGGCGCGGTGAAGAGCCAGGACGGCGCCGCCATGTCCATCGGCCGCCTCTCCCCGTTCTTCGACATCTACTTCGAGCGCGACCTCGCCGCCGGCACCCTCACCGAGGAGCAGGCGCAGGAGATCATCGACCAGTTCGTGATCAAGCTGCGCATCGTGCGGTTCCTGCGCACCATCGACTACGACCAGATCTTCTCCGGAGACCCCTATTGGGCGACCTGGTCCGACGGCGGCTTCTCCTCGGACGGGCGCGCCCAGGTCACGAAGACCTCGTTCCGCCTGCTGCAGACGCTGAGGAACCTCGGCCCGGCCCCGGAGCCGAACATCACGATCTTCTGGGACCCGGAGCTGCCGGCCGGCTACAAGGAGTTCTGCTCGGCGATCTCGATCGAGACGTCCTCGATCCAGTACGAGTCGGATCAGCAGATCCGGGGCCGCTGGGGCGATGACGCCGCGATCGCGTGCTGCGTGTCCCCGATGAAGGTCGGCAAGCAGATGCAGTTCTTCGGCGCCCGCGTCAACGCCGGCAAGGCGCTGCTGTACGCCATCAACGGCGGCCGCGACGAGGTCACCGGCAAGCAGGTCACCGAACCGGGCCTGCACACCCCGATCGAGGGCGACGGACCGCTGGACTTCGACGAGGTGTGGCAGAAGTACGAGCTCATGCTCGACTGGGTGGTCGGCACCTACGTGGAGGCGCTGAACATCATCCACTACGCGCACGACAAGTATGCGTACGAAGCGATCGAGATGGCGCTGCACGATTCGGAGATCATCCGCACGATGGGCTGCGGCATCGCCGGCCTGTCGATCGTGGCGGACTCCCTGTCCGCGATCAAGTACGCGAAGGTCACCCCGATCCGTGACGAGACCGGTCTGATCGTCGACTACCGCACGGAGGGCGACTTCCCCGCGTACGGCAACGACGATGACCGCGCTGACGACATCGCGGCGACGATCGTGCACACCGTGATGCAGAAGATCAACGCGATTCCGATGTACCGCGACGCGATCCCGACCCAGTCGGTCCTGACGATCACGTCCAACGTGGTGTACGGCAAGGCGACGGGCAACTTCCCGTCGGGCCACCGCGCCGGCACCCCGTTCTCCCCGGGCGCGAACCCCGCGAACGGCATGGACACGCACGGCATGGTCGCCTCCATGCTGAGCGTGGGCAAGCTCGACTACAACGACGCGCTGGACGGCATTTCGCTGACCAACACGATCACCCCGCAGGGCCTCGGACGCACCGAGGAGGAGCGGATCACAAACCTGGTCGGCATCCTGGACGCCGGCTTCATCATGGAGGAGGACTGACATGACCACCACCGAGAACAACCGAGCAGCAGCATCCACGACAGGAGACACCGACATGGTCCCCACGTTCGAGGAGCGTCTGGCTTCGATGAAGGCCAACCGCGCGGAGAACAACATGGATTCCGGCCTGTACCACGCGAACATCAACGTCCTGAACAAGGACACCCTGGAGGACGCGATGGAGAACCCGGAGAACTACCCGAACCTCACGGTTCGCGTGTCCGGCTACGCCGTGAACTTCGTGAAGCTCACGCGCGAGCAGCAGCTGGACGTCCTCAACCGCACGTTCCACCAGAACGCCTGAGGCGGAACCGATGAACCAGCCCCACGCAGTGGATCTGCTCACCGGCGCCGAGCGTCGCCTCGGCGCCGGCATCGAAGGACTCGAGGAGACGGTCCTGGACCGCCCTGACCGCCTCGCCTCGATCCGTGCCGGTGAGCTCGCAAGCATCCACTCGTGGGAGCTGGTCACCGCGGTGGACGGCCCCGGCACCCGCTTGACCGTCTTCTTCTCCGGCTGCCCGCTGCGCTGCCTGTACTGCCACAACCCGGACACGATGGTGATGCGGGACGGACAGGACATCTCCCTGGACGAACTGGTGAAGCGGATCCGCCGGTACCGCTCGGTGTTCCGCGCCTCCGGCGGCGGCATCACCCTGTCCGGCGGAGAGGTGCTGATGCAGCCGGCGTTCGCCGCGAACCTGCTGCACGCTGCCCACGAGATGGGCGTGCACACCGCGATCGACACCTCCGGGTTCCTCGGCCGGCATGTCAGTGACCAGATGCTCGAGGACATCGACCTCGTCCTGCTGGATGTGAAGAGCGGCGACGAGGACACCTACAAGACGGTGACGGGCCGCGACCTGCAGCCCACCATCGAGTTCGGTGACCGCCTCGCAGAGGCCGGCACCGAGATCTGGGTGCGGTTCGTGCTCGTACCCGGCCTGACCGATGATCCCGCGAACATCGAGAAGGTCGCGGACATCGCGTCCCGCTGGTCCACGGTGTCCCGGGTGGAGGTGCTGCCGTTCCACCAGATGGGGCAGGACAAGTGGGAGAACCTGGGGCTCGCCTACCAGCTGAAGGACACTCCCCCACCCACCAACGAGCAGGTGGAGGCCGCCCGGGAGGTCTTCCGCGCCCGCGGCATCACCACCTACTGATATCAGCACCGCTGAACCGCAGCGGCCCACCGAGCAGATGCTCAGTGGGCCGCTGTTCTGTGAGCGGCAGCGCGGGGCGCCGCCTCAGGCGGCGGTGAACCCGTCGGCCGAGAACGCGGTGGTGCGGTCCTGGAACTGGATCGGGACGCGGAAGTCGTCCTCCTTGCCGTTGTACCGCTTGGCGGTGTCGTGCTCACTCGCGCCGAAGTCGTCCAGCAGCGGCGAGTAGGTGTCCACGCTCATCTCGCCGCGGTCGAGATCGAACTGGAGGAGGCGGAAGTAGCTCGCACCGAAGCGCAGCTGGCGGTTGATCAGGTAGCCGCCCACATCGGTGATGCCGAACTCATCAGAGCCGACCGTGTAGAACTGGTAGTCGGCGAGCAGCTCCACCACGTGGTTGCCCGGCTGGCCCACGTTCCGGTTCACCGCGATGTTCACGCCGTGCTCGTGGCCGGAGAGGACCAGTGCCACGTTGGGGTTCTTCTCCACGATGCGGCTGCGGATGACTTCACCGTCGTGCGAGTCGTGGTCGCCGCGCCCGTCGGCCTGCTTCGACGGCTTGTCGTTGGCGTGCGTGGTGATGATGGCGTTGCGGGTGGGGTACTGCTGGAGGACGCTGTGCGCCCAGTCTGCTTCTTCGTCGGTGACGTCGTAGCCGAGGTTGATGACGATGAAGTCGCGGCCGGAGGCGGTGAACAGGTTGTAGCTGTTCTGGTTGTCGCCCTCCTTCCACGGGTGGTATTCGGCGCTGCGTTCGCGCCAGCCGTCGGTCTGCTCGAGGGCCCTGTAGCGGTCCGGGCCGAAGTGCTCGTTGAACATGGAGTCCGGGCCGGTGTCCTTGCCGCCGCGGTTGTCGTGGTTGCCGGGGATGACGGAGTGGGGAACGCCGGAGTCGTCGGCGATGCGCTCGGCTTCGGAGGCGAAGCGGTACTCGCCTTCGGCGCGGCGGGTGCCGTACGGGCCGGACGGGTCGGTGGGGTGCCAGTTCTCGATGACGTCACCGGTGTGGGCGGCGAAGGCGATCTTGTGCTTGTCCTTGTTCTTCGCGAGCCAGCGGTAGGTGTCCTTGTAGCCGTTCTCCCAGACGCGGCGCTCCTTCGGGCTGGGGCGGCTGGTCGCGCCTTCGGTGATGTACTGCGTGTCGGTGAGGTGCATGATCGAGAAGTCGAAGCCCTCGGTGTTCTCGAACGCGTCGTCGACCGGTTCGTCGAGGTCGTCGGCGAACGGGTCGGTGCCGACGACCATCACGGTGGCGCGGCCGTTCGAGATGGTGCCCGCGGGGCCTGCGGCGGCCAGTTCGGTGTCGCCGTCGGCGCTGCCGCGAGCGGTGTCGAGGACCTCGTAGCGGCCGGTGTCGTGGTTGAGGGCGAGCAGGGTGACGCTGCGGGCGGGGTCAACGGTGCCGCTCCAGGTGAGGGCGTTCCCGTCGGCTGCGGCGAGGTCGGCGCGGATCACCGGCAGGTCGCCGGGCGCGGCGGCGGGGGTGTCGGCGCTGCGGTGATCGCCCGGGGTGAGGGGGTCCTTGACCGCGGTGCGGCCTGCGATCTGCACGTCGGCGGGCAGGCCGCTCTCCTCGTCGAACGCGTCGGCGGGGATGGTGCCGGTGACGGCGTTGGTGACGGGCTTGGTCTTCTTCGAGGCGGCGGCGCCGAACGTGGGCGCGGTCGGGGCGGCGCCGACGGAGCTGGCCGCAGAGGGCACGGCAGCGGTGCTGGCGGGGACGAGGCCGACGGCGGCGGCCACCGACAGGGTCAGTGCTGCCGCGCTGATGCGGGTGCGACGGGAAAGCATGGAGGGATGCCTTCTGTGCGGGGTCAGGAACGCCTGCGTGACGCTACAGAAGGGCGTTGACAAGAACCGAACCAGAAGGTTTCCCTCAGGTAACCTCCGGACTGGGGGTCGGGCTCAGTCGTCCGGGTCCCCCGTCCACGGGCGCCACTTGTGGCTGGTCTCGCTCGCCTTGCGGCCCAGCACGATCACTCCGTCCACCGGCCAGTCCCGCACTTCCGTGCCCTCGGGTGCGAGGTTCGTGGCCAGCCGCATGAAGATCTCACGCCCCGCCGGGGAGGCGATCGCGTCATGGACCGGTATCCCGATGACGGGCTTCACCTCGCGCAGGAAGTCGATGGTCTCCTGCATCTTCGACCACGGCGCGCAGACCGGGAAGCTGAGGGCGTCGATGCCGCGCCACTCATCGAGCGGCTCCAGGCTGTCCCCGGTGTGTCCCACGGTGGGGAACCCGTCGGCCTCGAACACGTACCCGACGTTGCCCACGCTGGGGATATCGGGGTGGATGGTGGCGTGCTCGCCGCCCACGGCGCGGATCGTGACCGTCACCTGGCCGCCGAAGCCGGTGCCGACCTGGAACTGCTTCCCGGGTTCCACGCGCCGCATCGAATCGCCGAGGCTTCCGGGGCCGGCCTGCTGGCGCATCTCATCATAGGCGCCGGCTTCGAGGAAGAGATCGGCCGACGGGTTCTGGTCGACCAGCACCTGCAGGTTGTCGAGGGTCACGTGGTCCGGGTGCTGGTGGGAGACCAGCACAGCGGTGATCCCCGTGGTCTGCAGGAGTGCTGGGTCGGCGAGATTGCCGGGGTCCACGATGATCCGGGTCCCGGGGTAGTCCAGCAGCAGCGCGGAGTGCTTGAAATGTGTGACACGCACGAGTCGAACAACTCCCTTCCTGGCAATAGACTAGGAGAGACCGCAGAGAATGATGCGCGGAAACGCCTGTGAGCCGCGCAGAGCAGGGAGAACTGAATGCCACGCGTGATTGTTGACGTGATGCTCAAGCCGGAGATCCTCGATCCCCAGGGGAAGGCTGTCGCCGGTGCGCTTCCCCGTCTGGGCTTCGACGGCATCTCCTCCGTCCGCCAGGGCAAGCGCTTCGAGCTCGAGGTCGACGGCGCTCTCGACGAGGCGAAGCTCGCCGAGATCCGCAGCGCAGCCGAGACGCTGCTGTCGAACCCGGTGATCGAGGACGTCGTGTCCGTGCGCCTGGCTGAGGAGACCGCCTGATGCCGAAGATCGGTGTTGTCACCTTCCCGGGCACGCTCGACGACCGCGACGCCCTGCGCGCCGTGAAGCTCGCAGGCGCTGAGCCGGTGGCCCTGTGGCACAACGAGGACGACCTCCACGGCGTGGACGCGATCATCCTCCCCGGCGGCTTCTCCTACGGCGACTACCTGCGCGCCGGCGCCATCTCCCGCTTCGCTCCCGTGATGGAGCGCGTGGTCGATGCCGCGAAGGGCGGGATGCCGGTCCTCGGCATCTGCAACGGCTTCCAGATCCTCACCGAGACGCACCTGCTGCCCGGTTCGATGATCAAGAACGCGCACCGTACCTTCATCTGCCGTGACCAGCCGCTGCGCGTGGAGACCTCCCGCACCGCCTGGACCACGGACTACACGGATGGTGAGGTCATCCGCATCCCGCTGAAGAACCAGGACGGCCAGTACGTGGCCGATCAGCGGACCCTGGACATGCTCGAAGCGGAGAACCGCGTGGTGTTCCGCTACGTGGAGGGCGCGACCCACGGCCCCGCCGGGTTCGAGGAGAATCCGAACGGCTCGGTGAACGCGATCGCGGGCATCACCAACGAATGGGGCAACGTGGTGGGCCTCATGCCGCACCCGGAACACGCGGTGGAGGCGGGCTTCGGCCCGGATATGCCCGGTGAGGGCACCCGCTCCGGCACCGACGGCGCCCGCTTCTTCAGCTCCGTGCTGTCCTCGCTCGTCGCCGCGAACTGACGACGGCCCGGCCCGGCCCCCGCCGGCCAGCCCGACCGGCAGAGCCCGGTTCCATGCGTTTCAGCGCTCATTCTCGTCGGAATGGGCGCTGAAACGCAGTCAACGGGATTCCGCTCCGCCCCTACCACCCAGCGACAGTGGAGACCGCCTGATTACGATTCGGTATCGTCCAACACTTCGACGATCCGTCTGAAAGGACGTGACCATGAGCAAGCTCCTTCGCGCCATCGGCAGGGCCGGCCTCGCCTCCATGTTCATCAACAACGGCTACAACACGTTCAAGAACGCCGACGCCATGGCCCCCATGGTCGAGGACAAGCTCAAGGCGTGGATGCCGGAGCAGACCCAGCAGTACGGCGCCGCCACCATGGTCCGCGCCAGCTCCGGCACCATGGTTGCGGGCGGCACCGCCCTCGCTCTCGGCATCGTCCCGCGCCTCGCGTCGCTCGCTGTTCTCGGCGCCCTCGTCCCGACCACTCTCGCGGGCCACGCCTTCTGGGAGTCCACGGACAAGGACGAGAAGACTCAGCAGCGACTGCAGTTCCAGAAGAACCTCGCGATGGCCGGCGGCCTGCTGTTCGTTGCCGCCACCGGCAAGAAGCACCGCTGATACACCAGGCACCGCCGACACTCGAGGCCCGTCTGGCCTCAGCGCTCGCGCAACCGCGCGGCGCACGTGACGAAGCGCCGGCCCGCTCCCCACTCAACGGGGGACGGGCCGGCGCTTCTGTGTTGGCGGCTCGACGGGGTCAGGCCGAGCCGACGGCCTCAGGCGCTGGCAGTGCCCTTGCCCTCACCGGCGGGCGCGACCTCCGCAGCGATCCGCGGGGTGTTGACGAGCGTATCCAGAACCGGGCAGGTCGCTTCGATGAACTCCACGAACTGCTCGATCTCCTCCTGGGTATTTTCCGCGTCGATCCGGAAGCGGCTGGTGATGGCGGAGAAGCCGAGCTTGGCGTCGGGGTTCTTGCCGAGGAAGCCGTCGGGGTCGAGGGTGCCGGTGACGTCGATGGCGACGTCGCGCAGGTTGATGCCCCTAGCCTCGGCATAGGCGCGGGCCACGATCACCTGGCAGGAGCCGAGCGCCGCGAGCAGCAGCTCCACCGGGTTGGCGCCGAGATCGGTGCCGCCGAGTGCAGCAGGTTCATCGACGGTGATGGTGTGCTGCCGTGATGAGGCGCGCACCTGCAGTCCCTCGATGGACTGGGCGGTGGCGGTGAACTGGGTGTCGGCCATGGTCATCTCCTAGCTCTGGGTCAGGCTCCGCAGAAGAGGCGTCGCCGCCCGAGGATCATCCCTCCGGGGCACTTCCACTCTGACACGCCGAACACCATCGACCTGAGGTCTGTGGTCCAGTGCGGCCGAGTGTTAACCCGCATGTCAGGTGCCGTCAGTCCGCACCGCAGACTTCACCGACGCGGAGAAGAAGCGGCTCGGGCTCGAGGGACCGCGAGCGCGGTCACTTCACGGCGCGCAGCACCGTGAACATGCGGTCGCGATGCAGTTCGTTCACCGACGCGAACCGCGCCTCCAGCGCCGGCCGATACCGCAGGTGGGAGTTGTGCACGAACAGCAGTTCACCACTGTCCACCAGCACACGCTGCGCAGCATCCAGCAGGCCCTGCACGAGCGTCATATCGATGCGGGCGCCCTCATGGAACGGCGGGTTGAGCAGCACCAGGTCCATCGAGGCGTCCTCGACCTGCGAGGCGGCATCATCCCAAGTGACGCGGGCGCGGTCACGGTAGCGGGCGAGCGTGGACTCAGCGGAGCGGACCGCGTCGATCTGGTGATCAGTAGCGGTGACGTCAAGAGCAGCCGCTCCCCCATCGCTCACCTCGTCGCCCCTCTGCGCTGCGCCAGGGCCGTGCTTCGTCGCAGCGGCGTGCAACAGGCGCAGTGACACCAGGCCGTTGCCGCAGCCGAGGTCCAGCACCCGCGCGGGGGCGGCCCCGTCGGCCCCTCCCCCGTTCTCCGCGCCGGCCGCACGCTCGCTCCGGGCCGTGAGCCAGCGGATCGCCTGGTCAGCGAGAGCGGAGCCGCCGCGGTCGGGCTTCGCACCGGAGAACACACCGCCGAAACCGGTCAGCATGCCGACGCCGAGCACCTCCTGCCGCTGCGCCTCATGCGCCGCCGCACCGGCGATGGGGCCGGTCGCGATGAGGCAGCGGTGCTTGCCCTTGCCGAAGCCTCCGCGGACGTTCTCGAACGCGCCGGCGAGGACGTCGTTCATGGAGCGGGCCATGTGCTTCTGGTTGCCGCCGAGAACAAGCCGGGCCCCGTCGGCCGCGATCGCTGCGGTGCCGCGGGCGAGCAGGTCGAGCTCGGCGAGCGATTTCGGGAGCCGCCCGAGGGCGGTGGTGATGCGGGGGCCGACGGATGCCGGCACCAGCTCGGCCCCACCCGGGAGGTCGGTGTCGAGGCCGACCACGACCACGCGCCCCGCGACCTCCGCCCCCGCCTGGTCGGCCGCGGCGCGCACACGCTGCGCCGCGTCGACGGCGCCGCAGCGGACGATCACCCGCGCCGCGGCCGCGTGCTGGAGAGTGCCGAGGGTGAGAGCGCCGGTGTCGTCACCGAGCACGAGCACATCCCCCGCTGAGGCATCGCCGCTGCTTGCCGGGGCGGCATCGCCATCCGCGGAGTCAGCGGCGTCGCCGAAGGCGTCGTGCAGGATGAGGCGCTCGAGCGCGTCAGGAGCGGTGGCGGCCAAGGCCGGGGCGTCAGCGGAGTCGGCGATGAACGAGTGCGCGGCGGAGCGGGAAGCGTCGGTCATGCCCCGAGACTACGTGCCTCGGCCCTCGCGACGCTCCTGGGGGCGGCGCCCGCGTGACCGCAGACGCCCACCGGGCAGGCGCGGTGCCGGCAGCGGCCGCGGCGTGTTCGGAGGGAACGTCCCGAACAGCAGGTCCCCCTCAGTCGCCGGCCGCGCTGCGTCCGAGTCGGGGTCGAGTGCCTCGCCGTCGGCGCCTTCGAAGCCCATCTCCTGCTGGTAGCGGGCACGGAACTCGGCGATCTCCTCGTGGGAGCGGCCCACGAAGTTCCACCACATCACGATGTCCTCACCGAGCGGTTCCCCGCCGATCAGCAGCACGCGCGCCCCGGCCTCCCCTGCCGTGAGCCGCACCGACTCGGAGCGTTCGGGGACCAGGACGAGGTCGTACCCGTCGGCCTCCACCACGGGACGCTCCCCCGCCCCGACCGTGACGGGCCCTCGGTCCACCACGACCGCGTACTCGTGCCCCGCATCCAGGTGAGCGGTGACCTCGATGTCGGGGTCGAGCGTGATCTCGAGGAAGTCGAGCGGGACGCCCATCTGCAGGTCGCCGCGGGCCGTGACAACCTGGTCACCCGGGCCGGTCACCGAATGCTCGCCGAACCCGGCGCGCAGCGCGAAGGCGTCGGCTTCGATCCGTTCGGTGGAGGCGAGCGCGAACGCCGGGTCGCCGAAGCGCTGGGCATCGGGCTGCGCGAACCACAGCTGCACTCCGTGCAGGGTGGTGGTGTCGTTCGTGGTGAATTCGGAGTGCGTGATGCCGCGACCGGCGGTCATGACATCGACCGCGCCTGGGGTGACCAGAACATGCGAGCCGATCGAGTCGCGGTGCGTGATCGCCCCTTCGAACAGCCAGGAGACCGTCGCCAATCCCGTGTGGGGATGGCGCGCCACCTGCATGCCGCCCGTTGCAAAGACGTCATCCGGGCCGAACTGGTCCAGGAAGCACCACGGCCCCACCAGCGAACAGTCGCGGTGGGGCAGGGTGCGCATGACGGTCATGCCGCGGGGCCCTCCGAGGGGGACCTCGCGGCCGCGCAGCACGTGCAGGCGGGAGGTGAGGTCGTCCATGCCGACAGTGTGACCCACCCGACTGGATTCATCCCTTCTGGACGGTGATCGACCAGGTGGCGGCATCCAGCTGACGGAACTCGGTGACGTCGTGGCCGGCGGATGCGGCCCAGGCGGGGATGGAGTCGGTGGCCTGGGTGCAGTCGAAGTCGATCTGCAGACGGTCACCGCGGTCGATCTGTTCGATGGCGCGCTTCGCCTCCACCAGCGGGAACGGGCACACCTGGCCGATGGTGTCGAGGCGGTAGGTGGCGCCCGAGTCGGTCTGCGGCGCCTGCGCTTCGGCGTCCGCGTGGGCGGCCGACGGGTTCTGCGGAACCTGCCGCTCCACGGTGGGGCGGCGCTTGGGAAGCGTAATGAAACCCATGGTCTCGGTCCTTTCTGTCGTTGGGTCAGCTGATGCGTTCGAGCGTCACAGCGGGCTTGTCCGATGCGGCACCGTCGGCCTGCAGGCGGACGGGCTCGGCCCCGACGCGGCGGTGCGTGACGATGAACAGGCGGGAGGCTGCGCCGACGCCGAGGAAGGTGAACATGAATGCGATCCAGCCCTGCCAGGAGAACAGCGCGGTCTCCACCAGGGAGTTGCCGATGGTGCAGCCACCGGCGATGGCCGCGCCTGCACCCATCAGCACACCGCCGATGACCGCGCGCACAGCGGTGCGCGCGTCCGGGGCGCGCAGGCGGAACTCACCGGACGCCTTCGCGGCGATGTAGGACCCGGGGATGAGCCCGAGGACGAACAGCACGCCCCAGTCGAGCGTCGAGACGTCACCGGCGGTGAGCATCTGGACGATCTTCGCCGACGGGGTCGTGATCCCCAGGCCGCCGGGACGGCCAGCCGCCTCCGACAGCGGGAACGCGGCGGCGGCGATGAGGCCCACCACAACAGCGGTCGCCAGCGGCGCCCACGGCTTCTCCAGAAGCAGGTGCGCAAGCCCGGTCCTCTTCGCGGGCAGCCCCACGAAGCTCGGGGCCGGGCGGGACAGCTGACGCGCCACGAGCGCGATCGTGACGATGCTGAGCAGGCCCAGCGGCACCCACACCGGCACACCGAGGGTGCCGTGGATGGTGGTGGCCTGGGTGGAGGTGTCGCGCAGGGAGTCGGTGATCTGCTGACCCGCGCCGAACTTCATCACGGACGCGGTGAAGGCGTAGAGGCCGAGCGCGATCCAGGAGCCGATGAGGCCCTCACCGGAGCGGTAGTAGGTGCCGGTGGCGCACCCGCCGGCGAGGACGATGCCGATGCCGAAGAGGAAGGATCCGGCGGCGACGCCCAGCAGCGCGAGCTTCGGGATCTCCGGGTGGATGATGTCCGCGCCGATGAGGACGTTGACGATGACCGCCTGGATGGTGACGGCGACGAGGAAGGCGGTGAGCCAGCGCAGCGAGCGGCTGAGCCACACGTCGCGGAATGCGCCGGTGACGCAGAACCGGCCGCGTTGGAAGACGAAGCCGAGGACGACGCCGACGGCGAGTCCGGTGAGAAGCATGAGGAGGGCTCCTTGGGGTCGGTGATGAGGATGCCCGCGGCGGGTCGCCGCCGCGGGCCGGACGCCGACACACTACACAGATTGCTTATGACCCCCATAAGCAGATGTCGGCAGATGGCTCCCGATGACGACTCAGCAAGCGCGACGTCACATCCCGGGACCCCGCGGACGGGCTCTCCCCTGCCCGGCTCCTCCCGGCGCACAGAACAGGGCGGGGCCGGCGGCCTTCGCCGCCGACCCCGCCCTCGGGGGAGCTCACGCGATCAGCCCCGGCGCTTCAGACGCCGCGGACTGGTCGCTTCACCGGATCACTTCACCTCGAACTTCGGCGCGCCGATGCCCGGATCGATCGTCGGGACGTCGCCCGCGGTCGGGCGGATGTCGATGTCGAAGATGTCCAGCGGCAGGTACACGGTCGCGCAGGCGTTCGGAATGTCCACCACGCCGGAGAAGCGGCCCTCGATCGGTGCCGCGCCCAGCAGCAGGTACGCCTGCTCCTTCGACCAGCCGAACGTGGACAGGTACTCGATCGCATGCAGGCACGCCCGCTGGTATGCCAGGTGCGAGTCGAGGTAGCGCTGCTCGCCGTCAAGGGTGACGGACGTGCCGGAGAAGCTCAGCCACTGGCTGTGCTGAGGCGGAGTGTTGCCCGGCATGAAGATCGCGTTCTCCTTCACGCCGTACTTCTCCATACCGCCCGGGATCACATCCACGTGCAGGTCGATGAAGCCGCCCATCTCGATGCCGCCGCAGAAGGTGATCTCACCGTCGCCCTGCGAGAAGTGCAGGTCGCCCACGGAGAAGTTCGCGCCGTCCACGAACACGGGGTAGAACACGCGAGTGCCCTTGGTCAGGTTCTTGATGTCCTGGTTGCCGCCGTTCTCACGCGGCGGTGCGGTGCGCGCACCCTCGGAGGCGACACGGTCGAACTCCTCGCCCTCGAGGCTGCCGAGGACGGCACCGTTCGGCTCCGGCGGGAGCGCCAGGGCAGGAACGCGGTTCGGGTCGGTCGCGATGAGGTCGCCCTCGCGCTTGTTCCACTTCTTCAGCAGCTCGGCCGAGGGCGCGGTGCCCATCAGACCCGGGTGCACAATGCCGGTGAACTTCACGCCCGGCACGTGGCGGGAGGTGCAGGTGCCGCCCTGGAAGTCCCACACGGCCTTGTACGCGTCGGGGAACTGGTCGGTGAGGAAGGAGCCGCCGTTCTTCTTCGCGAAGATGCCGGTGTAGCCCCAGCCCTGGCCGGCGAGCGGACCCTCCTCCTGCGGGATCGGGCCCACGTCGACGATATCGACGATGAGGAGGTCACCCGGCTTCGCACCCTCGATCCGGAATGGGCCGGACAGGGTGTGCACAGTGTGCAGCGGCGCGGTGGCGATGTCCTCAGCGGAGTCGTCGTTCTTGATGTGGCCGTCGAACCACTCGCGGCAGTCCACGCGGAAGGTGTCGCCGGGCTTGACGGTGACCTGCGCGGGGATGTCGGGGTGCCAGCGGTTGTGGCCGATCTTCTCCTGCTCGGTGAACTTCTTGGACGAATCGAGGGGGAACAGATTCTTCGGCATGGTCGCCTTCCTTTGGGGAGGGGTTGGAATCCGGAGGGTGGGTCTCAGTGCTGGGGCACGGCCCAGGTCACGGCCGCGGCAGCTTCTGGTGCTGCGGGTTCCGGGTGACCGGGGTGGAGCGCTGAGACAGTCCGCTGGGGACGCTCGAGACCACCTGCGGCTGATGCGCGGTGGCCTGCGTGGAGTCCATCAGCTTCATGCGGGTGGGGTCCGCGGTGGAGACCGCGGGGGCGCTGATGCGCCGAGTCGCCTCCCCATCGCAGGCCGGACACGCAATCGATCGAGTCTCCGAGCTGATCGGCAGCAGCTTCTCGGTGAGGTGGCCGCCGTCGCAGCTGAACTCGTACAGGGGCATCGATACTCCTTTGTGACGCGCCTTACTGGTGTCGCCACTATCTCGAAGATGTCTGGGCCCTTCCTGCCGGTTTGCAGCACTCGGCCGTCGCCCCGCCCGGGGCGTGTCCGGGGGAGCAGATTCAGCGCTGGAAATGGGGCTCGGGGCCGGCTGCCTGGCCTGGTCGCGGGGGCGGGCAGACAGAATTCGACGGATGTTCGCTATTCGCGGCGAATACGGAACATCCGTCGAATTCTGTGGCGGTGGGCCGGGCTGGGCGGATCACGGACAGTGTCGCTGAGGATTGCGCGCGACAACGAGTCCCCAGCACAGGCAGATGGAGTGAACCTCAGTCAGCCATGGCGCAGTGGCTGCCGCCCGGGCCGGGCACTGCAGGCGGACTCGCTGTTCTTGCTCTCGGCACCGTTTTCGCTACGTCATTTCGTGACCCGATCGCATTCATGCCCTTCGCAGCGCTGAGCGGCGTCGTGGCAGCGCGTCGGCCCGCCTCGCCGCCGGCGGCAGCCGCTCCCATCCCCGCCTGAGGCACTTCGAGAGGAAAGACCGCCGCGGAGGGGGTGTGTCATGACTGCGATCAACGAGAACGTGGACCGGATGCAGCCTGATACGGATGCGCAGCGGGACCGGCTGATCCGGCATCGACTGCTTGTCCGTGCCCGGTGGGAGGCCGACGCGTTCACGCACGCGATTCGGTCCAGCGCGCTGCGGTTCGGCGACGGGGTGGAGACTGGCGGGGCGGCAGGACGTGAAGCAGGCACTGGCGTTGCCGACGGCGCTGAACGGAACAGTGGCCCGCTGCCCTGGCCGCGCACACGCCTGCCAGAAGCCGTTCTGCAATGGCACCCTGCAGCGCACCGGCGTCACTGACCACATCGATCATGTGCGCCCGCACAGCCGGGGCGGCCCTGCGTCAATGGCGAACGGCGCCGCGCTCGACGCGTTCTGCAACCTCAGCAAAGCCGACCGCGACATCGCCGAGCCGCTGCAGGGTGGAACCGGCATCCGATGGCGCTCACGCAGCGGACGCGGGATCATCACCAAACACCGTCGATTCCGCACCTGAGCCGAGAGCTCACGGAATAGATCCGAGTTGGCTCGCCCACGTCCGTGTCGGTTCGGCGCAGACTCGTTCAGATCTGGTCGATCGCCGTCTTCGCCTCGCGCAGTCCTGCACCGGTGCGCAAACGGTACTCTTTGATCGCTTCGATCTTCCGCCCCGCAGCCGCCAGCTCCCGCTCGGACTGAGTCGGTGCGTACGGATCTGTCGGGGGAGACTCCGCAGGCAGCTCCTCACCAAGGATCTCCGTCATCAGCGCGGTGAGGTGATCCACTCGCTGATGCAGGCGCTTCACCTCCGCCTCAAGACGAATCACATCGCCGCTCTTGCCACCGAAGAAACCCATCGCTCACCTTTCGCATCCGCGCAGGCTCAATGCTCGTCCGGACCTCGCCACGGCCTCAGCCGAGGGTCTCGACCGAGCCGCTGAAGTTCTTCCGGGCCGGGCGGTCCTTCCGTGGCGCGCGATAGCCCACGAACTCGGTGCGCCGCTCCGATTCCGCATCATACGCTACCCACACCGTTCCCGGGATCATCACAGGCGCCGCAAACTCCACATCCCACCGCAGCGGCCGTGACAGATCCGGCAGGCACTCGCTGAATGCGCGAGACGCCGTGTACATCCCGTGCGCGATCGCCCGGTTGAAGCCGAACAGCTTCGCCGACAGGGCAGACATGTGGATCGGGTTCGCATCACCGGACACGGCCGCGTACCGGCGGCCGGTGTCCCCACCGAGCTTCCAGCGGGCCGACGGCTTCGGCGGCTGGAACTCCTCACGCTTCGCAGCACGGTCCTCGGAACGGGACCCGTCGGCCGACGCGCCCTCCTCCTGCAGCGCCGCGATCTTTCGGGCGGTCTCCCCGCGGGCCAGATAGGTGGAGACGTCCGTGGCGACGATCTGCCCGTCAGCGGACAGGGTCGAGACCGCTTCGAACGTGGCGCCGCGGCGGTGCGGCTGGATGTTCCGCACGCTGCACTCCACATCCACGACCTCGCCCACGCGCACCGGTCGATGCTGCAGGATCGAGTTCTTCACGTGCACGAGCCCCAGCAGCGGGAACGGGAACCGCGGATGTGCCATCAGCGACAGCGACACCGGGAACGCGAGCACATGCAGAAGGCCCGGGTGGACGTAGTCGGACGCCGCGGCGCCCACCAGGTGGTCGAACCGGGCGGACTGCTCCGCCCCGACTTTCACTCCCCGGACCCGGTAGCGGCGCTGCGGCAGACTGGTGGCGCGGGGCACCAGCGGCGGGCGGCCGAGCGCGGCCGCCCAGATCGCGGGGAAGCTGGGGACGCTGGAGAGTTCACGGACGCTCATGGGATCACCGTCCCACAAGGTTCTGGCCGCACACCCGCAGCGTCTCCCCGCGGATGCCGCCGGCGGCGGGCGAGAGCAGGAACGCGACCGCTTCGGCCACGTCCTGCGGCAGGCCGCCCTGGTGGAGGGAGTTCAGCAGGCGCGCCACCTCGCGCGTCACCACGGGCATCGTCGCGGTCATCTCCGTTTCGATGAACCCGGGCGCGACCGCGTTCGCCGTGCCGCCGGATTCGGCGAGGTCGCCGGCGAGCGCGTCCACGTACGCCATCACACCGGCCTTGGAGGCGGCGTAGTTGGTCTGGCCGCGGTTGCCGGCGATGCCGGAGGTGGAGGCGATGCCCACGTGGCGGTAGTCGGCGCCGAGCGCATCCTCATCCCGCAGGGCGCGGGTGATCGCCAGCTGCGAGCGGAGGTTCACGGCGATGACGGCCTCCCAGCGGTCCTGCGTCATGTTCGCGAACAGTTTGTCGCGGGTGATGCCGGCGTTGTGGACCACTCCGTCGATCGGGCTCCCGTCGGCCGCGGCGATGAGGGCGGCGGCGGTGCGCTCCTGAGTGACGTCCGCGAGGACGGGGCGACCACCGAGTTCGGTGGCGAGGCGGGAGAGCTCGGTGCCGGCGTTCATCATGTCGACCAGGATGAGGTCGGCGCCGTCGGCGGCGAGGGTGCGGGCGATCGCTTCGCCGATGCCGCGGGCGGCGCCGGTGACCACGATGGTGCGGCCGGCCAGCGGCTGAGTCCAGTCGGCGGGGGCGGTGCCGGTGTCGGCATCGATCCGCAGCAGCTGCCCGTCCACGAAAGCGGAGCGGGCCGAGAGGAAGAACCGCAGGGCGTGCTCCACGCTGACGGCGCTGAGCGGGAACTCGGGCGCGACCTGGATGCCGTTGGCGGTGGCGCCGCGGCGCACCTCGTGACCGAGCGAGCGCAGCAGGCCCTCGACGGCGCCCCGGGCGGAGTCGACCACGGGGTCGGCGCCGTCGGGGGTGCGGGAGACGGTGATGATGCGGCCGCCGGGCTGCAGCTTCTTCACGGCGGCGCGGGCCTGCTGGATGAGGCCCGCGATGTCCTCGGGGCGGCGCAGGTCGTCGAGGACGAGCAGGAGGGAGCCGACGCTGCCGGTGTCGTCGGCGCGGCGGCGCACATCCGCGCCCCAGTCGAGCAGGCGGGCGGCGATGTCGTCAGCGCCGGTCGAGTCGCCGAGGACGACGGCGGGGCTGAGGACGAGCTCGTCGCGGTCTGCGCGGCGGGGCAGGTGGGCGGGCCTGGGCAGGCCGAGCTGCTTCGCCAGCAGACCGCCGACGGGGCTCTTCACGAACGAGCCGTACAGGTTGGGGGCGGCCATCACTTGTCCTCCTGTCCGACGGGCTCGGCCTGCAGCAGGCACACCACGCCCTGCCCGGAGGCGGCGCACACGCTGATGACGCCGCGCTGGGTGCGGCCGGTGTCGTCCGCTGCGGTGCGGAGCATGGTGGCCAGCGACGCGACGATGCGGCCGCCTGTGGCGGCGAAAGGGTGCCCGGCGGCCAGCGACGAGCCCTTCACGTTGAGCTTCTCGCGCGGGACCGTGCCGAGCACGTCGTCGAAGCCGAGGCGGTCCACCATGTACTCGCGCGACTCCCATGCCTTCAGGGTGGACAGGACGGTGCCGGCGAACGCCTCGTGGATCTCGAAGAAGTCGATGTCGTCGATGGTGAGGCCGTTGTCGGCGAGCAGTCGCGGCATCGCCTCCACCGGGGCCATGAGGAGGCCCTCGTCGCCGTGGACGTAGTCGGTGGCGGCGGCGCGGAAGTCGACGACCTCCGCGAGCGGGGTCAGGCCCCTGGCGGCGGCCCATTCCTCGGTGCCGACGAGGACCGCGGAGGCGCCGTCGGACAGGCCCGTGGAGTTGCCGGCCGTCATGGTGGCCTGCTCCTTGCCGAAGACGGTCTTCAGCCCGGCGAGCTTCTCCACGGTGGTGTCGGGGCGGAGGAATTCGTCCCGGCCGCAGCCGCGGTAGCCGGTCATGAGGGTGTCGAAGAAGCCCTCCTCGTAAGCGGCGGCGAGGTTCCTGTGGCTGGCCGCGGCGAGCTCATCCTGCTCCTCGCGGGTGATGCCCCATTCGCGGGTGGTGATCGCCTGGTGCTCACCCATGGACAGGCCCGTGCGCGGCTCACTATTGCGCGGGGCGAGGGGGGCGAAGTCTGACGGGCGCAGGGAGCCCACGAGGCTGAGGCGCTGGCCTGCCGTCTTCGCGCGGGAGAGGGTGTGGAGCTTGCGGCGCAGGGAGTCGGACACTTCGATGGGGGCATCGGAGGCGGAGTCGACGCCGCCGGCGATGCCGGAGTCGATCTGGCCGAGACGGATCTTCGCGGTGACGAAGTTGAGGGTCTCGAGGCCCGTGGCGCAGGCCTTCTGCATGTCGATCGCCGGGGTGTGGGGGTCCAGTGCGGTGCCGAGGACGCTTTCGCGGGTGAGGTTGAAGTCCGCTGCTCGTTTGAGGACGGCGCCGCCGGCGACTTCGCCGATGCGTTCGTTCTGGAGGGAGTACCGGGCGATGAGGCCGTCGAGGGCGGCGGTCATCATGTCGCGGTTGGAGACGCCGCGGTAGGCGCCACCGATCTTGCCGAAGGGGATGCGGTTGCCGCCGAGGACGTGCACGCGGCGCGGGGCGTTCTGAGGAGCTGTCACAATGACCTCTTTACATAGTACTGCCAGTACTTGATACTCTAGGTTTCGTGAACATGAACGCGCAAGCCCCTCAGCCCGACGGCCGCTCCACCCGGTGGGCCCGCCACCGCGAACAGCGCCGCTCCGAGCTGCTGGCAGTCGCCCGCACCGAGATCCATCGCCAGGGCCCCTCCCTCACCATGGAGGACATCGCCGTCGCCTCTGGAACCTCGAAGTCCATCGTCTACCGCTACTTCAAGGACAAGGCCGAACTGCAGCGCGCCCTCGGCGTGCAGATCCTCAACGAGATGGTTCAGCAGCTCACCCGCGTCCTGCGCGCCACGAACGATGAGCACCCGTCGGCCGAGACCTCCATCCGCGCCATGACCACCTCGTTCGTGCACACCGCCGCCACCTCCCGCAACCTCTACGAGTTCGTGGTGCAGCCCAGTGCCGGGCTCAACCACTTCCTCACCTCTGTGGGCCGCCTCGTAGCCGCCTCCCTTCCCCAGTCGATCGACGCCCAGACCCGCACCCTGTGGGCCAGCGGCGCCGTCAGCTTCGTCCAGGGCGTCACCAGCCAGTGGATCCGCGCCCGCGAGGGCGATGCCCTGTTCGAGAAGACCCCCGATGACATCGCCGACCACCTCGTGACGTGGCTGCTCGCCGGCCCGCCCACCGAGTGACACACACGCACTGAAAGGACCGCCATGCCGATCACCGACAGCATCAGGGCGCTCACCGCTGAGCAGCCCGAGACCGCCGCCCCCGTCGCCCCTCCCTACAGCGACGAACCGCTGCAGGTGGACGTCCCCCTGCTCACCGACCTCCTGCTCGGCACTTACGCCGACTCCCGCCGCCTCGCCCGCGAGCGCATGAAGGACGAGCGCCTCCACGACCACCTCGACCAGACCGTCGCCCAGCACCGCGAGCGCGTCCTTGAGCAGCTGCACCTCATGGCGGAGATGGGGGTCGCAGACAACATGGTCCCCACCACTCTCGGCGGCCCCAACAAGCAGGGGGACAACGTCGCCCAGTTCGAGGAGATCGTGGTCGGCTCCCCGTCCCTGCAGATCAAGTCCGGTGTGCAGTTCGGCCTGTTCACCTCCGCCATCGTTCAGCTCGGCAGCGAAGAACACCATCGCCGCTGGGTGCCGGACGCCATGGCGATGCGCCTGCCCGGCGCGTTCGCCATGACCGAGATCGGCCACGGCTCCAACGTCCAGGCCCTCGCCACCACCGCCACGTTCGATCCCGAGACCGACGAGTTCGTCATCAACACCCCGTTCCGGGCCGCGTGGAAGGACTACCTCGGCAACGCCGCCTGCCACGCCCGCGCCGCCACCGTGTTCGCCCGCCTCATCACCCGCGGCGTGGACCACGGGGTGCACTGCTTCTTCGTGCCCGTGCGGGACGAGAACGGCGAGCTGCTGCCCGGCATCCGGTCCGAGGACGATGGCCCGAAGGGCGGCCTCAACGGCATCGACAACGGCCGCTTTGCGTTCGAGAACGTCCGCATCCCCCGCACCAACCTGCTGAACCGCTACGGCGATGTGGACGCCGACGGGGTCTACACCTCCCCCATCGAATCCCCCGGACGCCGGTTCTTCACCATGCTCGGCACCCTCGTGCAGGGCCGCGTGTCACTGGACGGCTCCGCTCTGCGCGCCACCCAGCTGGCGCTGACCATCGCCATCACCTACGCCTCGCAGCGCCGCCAGTTCACCTCCGCGGACCCCAACCGCGAGACGGTGCTGATGGACTACCAGTCCCACCTCAACCGGCTGCTGCCGGCGCTGGCGGAGACCTACGCCGGGCAGTTCGCGCACGACGAGCTGCTGCGCGCCTACGACGACGTGTTCTCCGGCGAGGGCGACACTCCCGAGGCCCGCGAGGACTTGGAGACCCTCGCCGCCACGCTGAAGCCGACGTCGACCCGGCTCGCCCTGGACACCATCCAGGAATGCCGCGAAGCGTGCGGCGGTCAGGGGTTCCTGGCGGAGAACCGCCTCGTCGGCCTGCACGCCGACCTCGACGTCTACGCCACCTTCGAAGGCGACAACACGGTGCTGCTGCAGCTGGTCGCGAAGCGTCTGCTCGCTGACTACTCCTCGGAGATGAAGAGCATCGACCGCGCCGGCATCGGCCGGTTCATCGCCGGTCGCGCCGAAGCCCTCTCCAAGCGCCACACCCCGTGGAACCGCCTGGTGCAGACCGCGCAGGACGCCGGCAGTGCGAAGCGCGCCGCCCTGTCGATGCGCGACCCCCAGTTCCAGGAGTCGATGCTGGCGGCCCGCGCGAAGTCCACCGTGGAGGAGGTGGCGCTGGCGCTGCGTCCCGCCGCGAAGATGAGCCCGCAGGAGGCGGCCGCCCTGGTGAACCGCCACCAGGTGGAGATGCTGGAGGCGGCGAAGGCGCACGCGGACCTGGTGCGCTGGACCGCGTTCACCACCGCCATCAACGACATCGAGGACCAGCAGACCCAGCACGTCATGTTCCGCCTGCGGGACCTGTTCGCCCTCACCCGCATCGAAGCGAACCTGTCGTGGTACCTGCTGAACGGGCACATCTCCCTGCAGCGCGGCCGCACCCTGCGCGGGTACATCAACCGCCTGCTGTGGAAGCTGCGCCCGGTGGCGCTGGACCTCGTGGCGGCGTTCGATCTGGCGCCCGAGCATGTGCGCGCCCCGATCGCGCTCGGCGCGGAGCGGGAGCGCCAGGATGAGGCGGAGGAGCACTACCGACAGCAGCGCGCCAGCCGGAACGCACCGGTGAGCGAGAAGTCCCTGCACCAGGCGCGCTGAAGCGCCCCGCACCCGAGGGCTCGGCGGGGCTGCGCCCATGGGTAGGATGGGGCTGGGTCGGCTGCGGGCCGCACCCAGCCCCGTTTTCTATGCGCTCGAGCCAAAGGACACTTCCGTCAATGCCTGACATCGACACCGTCGAGAACGCTGCCGCCACCCCTGATGAGCAGCAGCCCTGGGCCGACCTCGGTCTGAAGGGGGATGAGTACCAGAAGATCCGCGAGATCCTGGGCCGCCGCCCCACGAACGCCGAGCTCGCCATGTACTCGGTCATGTGGTCGGAGCACTGCTCGTACAAGTCCTCCCGCAGACACCTCTCCCAGTTCGGCGAGAAGTCCACGGAGGCGATGAAGAAGAACCTCCTGGTCGGGATCGGTCAGAACGCCGGCGTGGTCGACATCGGCGACGGCTGGGCCGTCACCTTCAAGGTCGAGTCCCACAACCACCCGAGCTTCGTGGAGCCGTACCAGGGCGCCGCAACGGGTGTGGGCGGCATCGTCCGCGACATCATCTCCATGGGTGCGCGCCCCGTCGCGGTGATGGACCAGCTGCGCTTCGGCGCCATCGACCACCCGGACACCGCCCGCGTGGTGGAGGGCGTGGTGGCCGGTGTGGGCGGCTACGGCAACTCCCTCGGCCTGCCGAACATCGGCGGCGAGACCGTGTTCGATCCCTGCTACCAGGACAACCCGCTCGTCAATGCGCTCGCCATCGGCGTGATGCGCCACGAGGACATCCACCTCGCCAACGCAGAGGGCGTGGGCAACAAGGTGGTCCTGTTCGGTGCCCGCACCGGCGGTGACGGCATCGGCGGCGCCTCCATCCTCGCCTCCGAGTCCTTCGATGACGAGGGTCCCGCGAAGCGCCCCTCTGTGCAGGTGGGCGACCCCTTCATGGAGAAGCTGCTGATCGAAGCATGCCTGGAGATGTACCGCGAGGAGGTCGTCGAGGGCATCCAGGACCTCGGCGCCGCCGGCATCTCCTGCGCCACCAGCGAACTCGCCTCCAACGGCGACTCCGGCATGCACGTGGACCTCGACACGGTCCTGCTGCGCGATCCGTCCCTCACCGCCGGCGAGATCCTCATGAGCGAATCGCAGGAGCGGATGATGGCGGTGGTCTCCCCCGAGAAGCTCGACCGCTTCCTGGAGATCGCCGACAAGTGGGGTGTGGAGTCCGCTGTCATCGGTGAGGTCACCGGCGATGGCCGCCTCACCATCGACCACGGCGGCCAGCGCATCGTCGATGTGGACCCGAAGACGGTCGCGCACGACTCCCCCGTCTACGACCGCCCGTACGCCCGTCCCTCCTGGCAGGACGCGCTGGAGGCCGACGCCGCTGAGAAGCTGCCGCGTCCGGCGGATGCCGCCGCTCTGGTGGAGCAGCTGTGGACCGTGACCACGTCCCCGAATCTGGCCTCGACCCACTGGGTCACCGATCAGTACGACCGCTACGTGGGCGGCAACACCGCCCTGGCGATGCCGGACGACGCCGGCGTGCTGCGCGTGGATGAGGAGACGGGCCGCGGCATCGCGCTCTCGACCGACGCGAACGGCCGCTACGCCATGCTGAACCCGTACACCGGTGCGCAGCTGTCGCTGGTGGAGGCGTACCGCAACGTCGCCACCACCGGTGCGCAGCCGATGGCGGTCACGGACTGCCTGAACTTCGGCTCCCCGGAGGACCCGGACCGCATGTGGCAGCTGGTGGAGGCCATCACGGGCCTGGCCGACGGGTGCCGGACCCTGGAGGTCCCCGTCACCGGCGGCAACGTGTCCCTCTACAACTCCACCGGTGAGCCCGGCACCATCGACTCCGCGATCCACCCGACCCCGGTGGTCGGCATCCTCGGCGTGTTCGATGATGTTGCGCGCCGCACGCCGTCGGGCTGGAAGGACGAGGGCCTGGCGATCTACCTGCTCGGCTCCACCGCTGAGGAGCTGTCCGGGTCGGCCTGGGCCGGCGCCGTGCACGACCACCTGGGCGGCCAGCCGCCGAAGGTCGACTTCGACGCGGAGCGCGAGCTCGCCGAGATCCTCGTGTCCTGCTCCCGCGACGGCCTCATCGACGCCGCGCACGACCTCTCCCAGGGCGGCCTGTTCCAGGCTCTGGTGGAGTCCTGCTCCCGCTTCGGCACCGGTGCCCGCATCGTGCTGGACGAGCTGAAGGAGCGCTACGGCCTCGACGATCTGACCGCGCTGCTGTCGGAGTCGCAGGCCCGCGCGATCGTGGCGCTGCCGCGCAGCGAAGAGGTCCGCTTCACCGACATGGTGACGGCGCGGAAGTTCCCGGCCGTGCGCATCGGTGTGACCGATGGCGATGCCCTCGACATCCAGGGTG
The DNA here is from genome assembly GCF_022347125.1 of Helcobacillus sp. ACRRO. Lineage (NCBI taxonomy): Bacteria > Bacillati > Actinomycetota > Actinomycetes > Micrococcales > Dermabacteraceae > Helcobacillus > Helcobacillus sp. ACRRO. The sequence goes on along the minus strand of NZ_JAKRNG010000002.1, from coordinate 72,063 downwards.
TGGGGTCCTTCCCGATCGCTGAGCTGCGCGAGAAGCGTGAGGCGGTGCTGCCGAAGCACTTCGGCTGATCCCATCGGCCACCACCCCGAGGGGTTCGACGATCAACTACCGCAGGGGCGGCAGCCGGGCGACCGGTCTGCCGCCCCTGATGTGCAGTACGGGCTTTCTCTCACACCGCGTGGAACCCCAAGTTACCGGCCTAGCACTTTCGATGGATCCGATATACGTTCGTAATGTTCGCGTTTCCCACCCGAGGACCATCATGTCTCTCCTTCCCCGCCGCTCCCTGATCCGCACCGGTGCCGCTCTCCCCTTCGGAGCAGCCGCCGTCCCCGCTGCGTCCGCCGCCCTCCCCGCAGCCGATGGCACCCAGGGCGACTCGGGCACCACCACCATCACCGATGAGGACCTGGCGGCACCGGAGTCCGCGAAGAACGCATCCTCCGCCGCTGACGACGACGCTCCCGGACGCTCCGTCGCCGGCACCGCGACGATGGCCGCCGCCACCTGGACCGGGGAGGACCCGGACACGGTGGAGGTGTCCGCTCGGGCCGCCGACGGCACCTGGTGCCCGTGGCGCCGCCTCGAACTGCTCACCGACATGGGGGCGAAGGCCACCGACCCGTCCTGGTTCGGTCCCTCCACAGCGGTGCGCTTCCGCGCCGCGCGCGACGGTCAGGACGTCACCGCTGAGCTGACGGCGCACCTGATCGAGACCTCGGAGGACCCGTCGGACCACGAACGCGTGGGCAATGGGCCCAGCGGCGGCGGCACCGGCCTCACCGGCACCGTCCCGGCGACCAAGGTGCTCGCCACCGCGGCGCCCGCGATGTTCACCCGCGCCGAATGGGGCGCGAACGAGTCCTGGGCGCGCAACTCGAGCGCCGACAGCGAACTGAAGTCCGTGGTGGTGCACCACACCGCCGGCTCCAACAGCTATTCGCGCGCTGATTCGATGCAGATCATGCGCGGCATCTACAGCTACCACACGCGCACGCTCGGTTGGGCGGACGTCGGCTACAACGTGCTGGTCGACAAGTACGGCCAGATCTTCGAGGGCCGCCGCGGCGGGATCCACCGCAACATCCGCGGCGCCCACGCGCTCGGTTTCAACCACAGCACGTTCGGCATCTCGATCATGGGCGACTACGAGGTCGCGTCGGCTCCGTCGGCCGGCATCGACGCCCTCGCGCGGGTGGCGGGCTGGAAGCTCGGCTCCGCGTTCATCGCCGACGTGCGCGGCACCTCGGTGCACCAGCCCCGCAACACCGATTCGCCTGCCGTGCGGTACAAGAGCCCCGTGTCGCTGCCGCGCATCTTCGGCCACCGCGACGTCAACTACACCTCCTGCCCCGGCAAGAACGTGTACTCGAAGTTCGAGAACCTGCGCACCCTCGCCCAGCGCTACCGCGACGCCCACCCGACCGGGCACTACCTCGCGTTCCACCGGAACGGAGGCTTCACGCGCTTCGGCACCGTCACCCACGCCCAGCGGCTGGAGGGCTCCTACCACGTCACCCGCGCCACTCGCGGCCTCGTGGTCACCGCCGGACAGTCCACCGTGGCGCACCAGAGCCCGTACGCCGCTTCTTGGACCCCCGCGTGGGGCCAGCCGCTGGAGTCCAAGACGAGCGGGCCGCAGCGCTTCGCGAACGGTATCGCCGACAAGGTGAACGGCAAGGTCGTGTTCACCGCCGGCGGCCCCGGGCAGACCTTCAAGGACGTGCCGCGCTCGCACATGTTCTCCACCGAGATCGAAGCGCTGGCGAACAAGGGCATTCTGCGGGGCTGGCCGGACGGCACGTACCGCCCGTCCGTCGCGGTCAACCGCGACGCCATCATCGCGTTCATGTACCGCGTCGCCGGCTCCCCCGCCTACACCCCGCCGGCCCGCTCCCCGTTCGTGGACGTCCCGACGAACTCGCAGTTCTACCGTGAGATCTCCTGGGCGTACGCGACAGGCCTCTCCACCGGCTGGACCACCCGCCGGGGCCGCGAGTTCCGTCCCCTGCAGCCGGTGAACCGCGATGCGATCGCCGCGTTCCTGTTCCGTTCCAGCGGCGATCCGCTGCCCGTGGCGAAGACCGCCCCGTTCCGGGACGTGCCCCGCACCTCGCAGTTCGCCCGTGAGATCACGTGGATGAAGAGCGCGGGCATCTCCACCGGCTGGCCGGACGGTACGTTCCGCCCGCTCGTCGCGACGAACCGAGCAGACATGGCCGCGTTCATCTATCGTCTGATGAAGAGGCAGGGCAAGCTCTGATCCCGTCGACCGCCGCGGTCAGGACGGTGCCCTGCCGACGCCGTCGACGCTGAAGAGAGTGTGAAGCATGAGAGTCGCCCTGCTGTGCGATGTGGACCAGACCGTCTACCACGTGGGCGATGAAGCGATCGCGTCCGCTGAACGGGAGCAGCTGGAGCGCCGAGGCTTCACTGTGGTCCCGGTGTCGCGGCACGAGAAGTACGGCCCCGGCGGCACCGCCCCCGCAGACGCGATCGACGCACTCACCTTCCCGCACGATCCGCAGGACCGTGAACGGTACGCCGAGGAGATCCAGCAGGTCCTCGGCGGCAGCGATGCCGCCCTGCCCGCCGAGGACAAGCTGTTCCGCATCCGCGAGCAGCTGCGCGGCGTGGACGCCCTCGTCATCGGCGGCGGAGGAAACCTGAACTCCCGATTCGGGTGGCTGCTGCTGGAGCGGTGGGCGATGGGTCTGCTGGCGCACAGCCTCGGCCTGCCGGTCGTGGTCGCGGGCCAGACCCTCGGCCCTGACCTCACGGCGGCCGACCGTGCCCGCCTGCGCGATCTCTTCGCCATCGCGCGAGTGGTGGCGGTCCGCGATGAGGCGAGCGCCGCGCTCGCCCGCTGCGTGGGGCCGACGGGTTCCGCCGCGTCAGCAGTGCTGTGCAGCAGCGACGATGCGGCCGCGCCGATCCTCGACCAGCGCATCACCGGCCCCGCTGACGACGCGCACGGGGCCGGCACCGAGGCCCGGGCGGGCACTGACGACCGGGCAGACACTGACGGCCGGGCGGGCGCTGTCCGCGGCCGCACCCTCTCGGTGACCCTCGGGTCGGCGGCTCCGTTCGATGAGGACGAGTACGTCACCGCCCTCGCCGGCATCATCGACCGGGCCGCGACGGCACTGGACGCGACAGTCGAATTCGTGCCGCACATGGCGGATCAGGACGACCCCGATTCCGGCGACTGCCGACTCAATGCGCTGGTTGCGGCGCGTCTGGATGCCCCGCACCGGCTCGCCCCGATCGAACTGGCGGCGGCGTCCGCTGCCCGCACCTGCGCGGCCGACGCAGTCCTCACCACCCGGTTCCATCCCCTGGTCTTCGCGCTGGCCTCGGCCACACCCGTGCTGCCGATCCACCTGGACCGGTACGGCCGCGTCCGCATGGACGGCGCCCTCGCCAATGCCGGGGCCGACCAGCGCAGCCTGAGCCTGGAGCACCTGCTCGCCGATCCGGCGGCTGTCGACGCCGCGATCGCCGATCTCGCCCACTGCGCCGACGCGCCCGACGCCAGCGGCCCGTCGCACGGCGCAGCCGCGCTTGAGGCGATCACCGGCACCTGGGACGCCATCGCGGACGCCCTGCAGGGCCGGGACCCGTCGGCCCCCTCCCCCAGCGGCGACGCCCCTGCAGCAACAGACACCGGCGACCGTTCCGCCACCGCGGCCGCAGCCGGTACCCGCGCCCACTCCCCTGCCACCGCCGCGTCCGGTGAATCAGCTGGGACCACCGGCGAACCGGCACAGACCGCGATCATTCTGCGCACCAAGGACCGGCCCCTGCTCCTGGACCGCGGCATCCAGGACATCCTCGGGCAGACCGTCACCGACTGGCACCTCGTCATCGTCAACGACGGCGGCGACACCGACGACCTGACCGCCGTGGTCGACCGCTACCGGGACGAACTGGGCGAGCGCATCACCGTTCTCCACAATGAGCAGTCGCGCGGCATGGAAGCCGCCACGAACCAGGGCCTGGCCGCCACCCGCAGCGAATTCGTCGCCGTCCACTACGATGACGACGTCTGGCACCCGCGCTTCCTCGCCCGCACCACACGCTTCCTCGCCGACACCGACGACGCCGCTGTCTCCGTGCGCACGCACATCGTGCTGGAGCGCCTCGCCGGTGAGGAGCCCGGCGTGTACGTCCCCTACGAGACGTTCCCGGTCTGGCCGGAGATGCACAGCATCACCCTCGCGCACTTCATCCGCATCAATCGGATGGTACCGATCTCCCTGCTGTACCGCCGCAGCGTCCACGACACCATCGGGCTGTTCAACGAATCGCTCCCGGTGATCGGCGACTACGAGTTCCATCTGCGGCTCCTGCAGTCGATGACGGTCGGATTCCTGGACGAACCGCTCGCGTTCTGGCATCAGCGGCCCGGCTCCACCGGCGCCTCCAGCAACTCTATGGTGGCGGGCCTGCGCGACCACCACCGCTTCGACGCACTGCTGCGAGACCAGTACTTCACCACCTGGGTGGAGAAGAACGGGCTCGGACTGCCGATGTTCATCACCGCGGCGCTGCGGGAGGAGGCCGACGGGCTCCACCGCGAACTCGCCGACACCCGCCGTGAGCTGGCCGACATGCGCCACCAGGTCGATGCGATGGCCCACCAGCTCGAGGTCATCGAGCACGGGGTGCTCAACGGCGGCACCATCAACTTCGTGAAGCGCACCGGCCGGCGTGTTCTGCGGCGCCTGCCCGGCCGGGGGCGCTGACGCAACCGCAACCGCCACGGCCGCCGCTGTCGCTGTGGCGGGCGCGGGCCGCGCCGTGAACGCTGCCGCCGCCCCTGCGTGCGGGCATGACGAAGGGCCGCTGGGAATCAACCCAGCGGCCCTTTCCTTCGTGATCCGAAGCGGATCAGACCTCAGTCGCGATCCAGAGGATCAGTCCTCGGTCTTCTCCTCGGCGGCTGCCTCGGTGGTCTCCGGGGCCTCGTCGGCCTTCGCAGCGTCGTCAGCCTTCGCGGACTGCTTGGCAGCGCCCTCAGCCTCCTTCACCACGGACTCCTTGGCGGAGTACGGCTCGTCGACCAGCTCGATCAGCGCCATCGGGGCGTTGTCGCCCTTGCGCGGACCGATCTTGGTGATGCGGGTGTAGCCGCCCGGACGCTCAGCGAACTTCGGGGCGATCTCGGTGAAGAGCTCGTGGACGACCGACTTGTCGAGCACGGAGCGCATGACGCGGCGGCGTGCAGCAAGGTCATCCTTCTTCGCGATGGTGATGAGGCGCTCGGCCACCGGCTGCAGGCGCTTCGCCTTGGTCTCGGTGGTCTTGATGGCGCCGTGCTCGAACAGAGCGGTGGCCAGGCCGGCCAGCATCGCCTTCTCGTGAGCGGCGGAACCGCCGAGACGAGCTCCCTTCGTGGGTGCAGGCATTGTTGTTCTCCTTGGAAGTGTGAAGTGTCAGAACTGGTCGCCGAAGTCGCCGTCGCCGTAGGACTCGAGCACAGTCGACGGGTCGAAGCCCGCCGGCGAATCCTTCAGGCTCAGGCCGAGCTCAGCGAGCTTCGCCTTCACCTCGTCGATGGACTTCTGACCGAAGTTGCGGATGTCCAGCAGGTCCGCCTCGCTGCGGGAGGTGAGCTCACCGACGGTGTGCACGCCCTCGCGCATGAGGCAGTTGTAGGAGCGGACCGTGAGGTTGAGGTCGTTGATCGGCAGAGCCAGATCAGCTTCCATCGCCTGGTCGGTCGGGGACGGACCGATCTCGATGCCCTCAGCCTCCTCGTTCAGCTCCTGGGCGAGGCCGAAGAGCTCCACGAGGGTCTTGCCGGCCGAAGCGATGGCATCGCGCGGGGCGATGGCCGGCTTCGTCTCGACATCGATGATCAGACGGTCGAAGTCCGTGCGCTGCTCGACACGGGTCGCCTCGACCTTGTAGGTCACCTTGAGGACCGGCGAGTAGATCGAGTCGACCGGGATGCGGCCGATCTCGCCCTCGACGCCCTTGTTCTGCTGGGCGGACACGTAGCCGCGCCCGCGCTCGACGATCAGTTCGATCTCGAGACGACCCTTGTCGTTGAGAGTTGCGATGTGCAGATCCGGGTTGTGGATCTCCACGCCGGCCGGCGGGGTGATGTCACCAGCGGTGACGGTGCCCTCGCCCTCCTTGCGCAGGTACATCACAACAGGCTCGTCGTTCTCGGAGGAGACGACCAGGTTCTTGATGTTGAGGATGAGCTCGGTGACATCCTCCTTCACACCCGGAACCGTGGAGAACTCGTGGAGAACGCCGTCGATGCGGATCGACGTCACCGCTGCGCCCGGGATGGACGACAGCAGCGTGCGACGCAGCGAGTTGCCGAGGGTGTAGCCGAAACCCGGCTCCAGCGGCTCGATGACGAACCGGGAGCGATTGTCCGAGACTGTCTCCTCGGTCAGCGTGGGGCGCTGTGCAATGAGCACGTTGTGTCCTTTCTGCGAACGTCCGCTATATGACGTTCAGGTGGCGGTATGACACGGAGATGGACGGGGGACAGATCAGTTGCGGCGACGCTTCGGCGGACGAACGCCGTTGTGCGCCTGCGGGGTGACGTCCTGGATCGAGCCGACCTCGAGGCCGACAGCGGTCAGGGAGCGGATCGCGGTCTCACGACCGGAGCCGGGGCCCTTGACGAAGACGTCGACCTTCTTCAGGCCGTGCTCCTGGGCGCGGCGGGCAGCGGCCTCAGCAGCCATCTGCGCGGCGTACGGGGTGGACTTGCGCGAGCCCTTGAAGCCGACCTGGCCGGCGGAGGCCCACGAGATCACGGAGCCGGCGGGGTCCGTGATCGACACGATGGTGTTGTTGAAGGTGCTCTTGATGTGCGCCTGGCCGGCGACGACGTTCTTGTTCGCCTTGCGACGCGGCTTGCGGGCCGCGGCAGTGGCGCGGGACTTGGTAGCCATGTGGCTGAACTCCTTGGGATTCGTGAAGGTGATCGGAGCGACCGGACCTGACGGTCGATCGCGGCGCAGCTTCGGCTAGTGCCTCAGCGCGCCTTCTTCTTGCCGGCGACGGTGCGCTTCGGGCCCTTGCGGGTGCGAGCGTTCGTCTTGGTCTTCTGGCCGTGGACGGGCAGGCCACGACGGTGACGAAGGCCCTGGTAGGAGCCGATCTCCACCTTGCGGCGGATGTCCGCTGCGACCTCACGGCGGAGGTCACCTTCGATCTGGAAGTTCTCTTCGATGTAGTCGCGCAGCTTCACGAGGTCCTCATCGGACACCTCGCGCACGCGCTGGTCGCCGTCCACACCGGTGGCGGCGAGGGCTTCGACGGCACGGGAACGACCCACGCCGAAAATGTACGTCAAGGCGACTTCCAGGCGCTTTTCGCGCGGGAGGTCAACGCCAACGAGACGTGCCATTGTGCAGTTCTCCTATTTTTCTCGGAGGCCTGAGTCATCATCTCGCCCATACTCGTTCGAGCGCCGCAGCCTCCGCACCGCGGGTCACCGCCTGATCGGCGGTCGATGATGCCTCTTCAATTGTTGGTGCGGGGATGATCCCGCGGGGTTTCGCGGCAGGCCGCGGGCCGGATCAGCCCTGGCGCTGCTTGTGACGGGGGTTCTTGCAGATCACCATGACGACGGAGTGGCGACGAATCACCTTGCAGTCGTCACAGATCGGCTTGACACTCGGGTGAACCTTCATGCTGTCCTCACTGGCTTACTTGTAGCGGTAGACGATGCGACCCTTCTCAAGGTCGTACGGGCTCAGCTCCACCACGACCCGATCCTCGGGAAGGATGCGGATGTAGTGCTGGCGCATCTTGCCGGAGATGTGGGCGAGGACCTTGTGGCCGTTGTCCAGCTCGACACGGAAACGCGCGTTCGCGAGTGCCTCCGTGACAACACCTTCGACCTCGATCACTCCGTCTTTCTTCGCCATAACCTCACGTACTCTCTACCCGTTCACGGGCATCGATTGCAGGCGCGTCGTCTACGCCGGTTGTTCAAGGGTGCAGAACACACCCAATCGTCTACCTTACACGGGCTGGAGAAGGCTGATAAGAGCGGGATCGCGTGTGGTCGCTCACCTCACGCACCCGTCGGCCGACGGGTTCCGCCGCCCTGGATGCCGGCCCCTCCCCCGCCGGTCCCGGCGCATCGGCGGGGCGGGCGTCAGAGAACGGGTTCGGCGGCGATCTCCACGCCGCGGGCGCCGAGCTGCTCGCGGCCCCCGTCGGCGGCGGTGAGTACGAAGATGCCGTCCTCGAGGATGGCGAACGCGTGCTCCACGTGCGCGGCGACCGCGCCGGAGAGGGTGACCACGGTCCAGTCGTCGTCGAGGATCTCGCAGTCAGCGCTGCCGATGGTGAGCATCGGCTCCACGCACATCGCCATGCCTGGCTTCAGCTTCGGGTGGCGGCCGCGGGTGCGGAAGTTCATGACGTCCGGCGGCTGGTGCATCGCGGACCCGATGCCGTGCCCGCCGAAGTCCTCCAGGTGCTGGAACCTCTCCCCCACTGCGGCGAGCACGGAGTCCTCCACGGCTGCGCCGATGTCGTCGACCGTGCGGCCAGTGGCGGCGGCGGCGATGCCGTCCCACATGGCCGCTTCGGCGACGTCGATCAGCCGGCGGTGCTCCGGGTCCTTCGCGGTACCCGCGATGTGGGTGCGGGCGGCATCGGAGTGCCAGCCGTTGATGATGCAGCCGGCGTCCACGGACACGAGGTCGCCGTCGTTGATGACGCGGTCACCGGGGATGCCGTGCACGATCTCCTCGTTGACGCTGACGCAGATGGTGGCGGGGAAGCCCTGGTAGCCGAGGAAGTTGGGGGTCCCGCCGCCGTCGGCGATGACCTCGGCGGCGATGCGGTCGAGGTCGCCGGTGGTCATCCCGGGCTGCAGCGACCGCTGGATCTCGTCATGGAGGCGGTCGACAAGAAGCCCGGCAGCTCGCATGTGCGCGAACTGCTCGGGCGTCTTGTATTCGATGCGGCTGCGGGCCATACCCGTCAGCGGTTCACACCGAGGGTCCGGAGGATGTCCGCCGAGACCTCGTCGATCTGCTGCATGCCGTCGATGCGGCGCACGAGGCCGCGCTCGTCGTACACGGAGATCAGCGGGGCGGTCTGCTCGCCGTACACGTCGATGCGGCGGCGGATGGTCTCCTCGTTGTCGTCGGAGCGGCCCTGCTCCTTGCCGCGCTGCACCAGGCGGTCCACGACGGCGTCGGTGTCGACCTCGAGCAGGATGACGGCGTCGAGCTCCCGACCGGAGTCCTTCAGCATGCCGTCCAGGGCGGTGACCTGGTCGGCGGTGCGGGGGTAACCGTCGAGCAGGAAGCCAGTGGCGGTGTCGTCCTGGGCGAGGCGGTCCTTGACCATGCTGTTGGTGACCTCGTCGGGCACGTATTCGCCCTTGTCCATGTAGGACTTGGCGAGGACGCCGAGCTCGGTCTCCTGCGAGACGTTGGCGCGGAAGATGTCACCGGTGGAGATCGCCGGGATGTTCAGCGCCTCGGCGATGCGGGCGGCCTGCGTGCCCTTGCCGGCGCCGGGGGCGCCGATGATGAGCAGGCGGGTGGCGGTGGGGGTCTGAGTCATGTCAGAGGATCCCTTCGTAATGGTGCTGATGGAGCTTGGCGGAGATCTGCTTCACCGTGTCGAGGCCGACGCCGATGATGATCAGCAGGGAGACGCCGCCGAACGGGAAGTTCTGATCCGCGCCGAGGAACGCGAGGGCGAGGATCGGGATGAGCGCGAGCACGCCCAGGTAGACGGCACCCACGGAGAGCACGCGGTTGATGACGTACTGCAGGTAGCGTTCGGTCGGCTTGCCGGCGCGGATGCCGGGAATGAAGCCGCCGTACTTCTTCATGTTGTCGGCGATCTCCTCCGGGTTGAAGGTGATGGACACGTAGAAGAACGCGAAGAACACCACCATCAGGAAGAACGTCACGGAGTACACCCAGCTGAAGCCGTTGCCCTGGGTGAGGTTCGTCTGAATCCACTGCACCCAGCCGTCGTTGGGGTTGCCGAACGTGGTGGCCAGCTGCGGCAGCGCCAGCAGCGACGACGCGAAGATCACGGGGATCACGCCGGCCTGGTTCACCTTGATCGGAATGTAGGTGGAGCTGCCGCCGATGAGACGACGACCCACCTGGCGCTTCGCGTACTGCACGGGGATGCGGCGCTGGGACTGCTCCACATAGATGATCAGAACGCACAGCACCAGGCCCACCAGGAACACGAGACCGAAGATCAGCCAGCCCTGGAGCTTGAGGATCTGGCCCAGCGAGCCGGGGAAGCCGGCGGCGATGGAGGTGAAGATGAGCAGGGACATGCCGTTGCCGACGCCCTTCTCCGTCATCAGCTCACCGAACCACATGATGACGATGGTGCCGGCGGTCATGGTGAGGATCATCAGCGACAGCATCAGGGCGGACTGGTCCGGCACGAGCGGCAGGGTGCAGCCCTGGAAGAACTGGCCGGAGCGCACGAGCGTGATGATGGTGGTGGACTGCAGCACGGCGAGGCCCACGGTGAGGTAGCGGGTGTACTGCGTCAGCTGCGCCTGACCGGACTGGCCCTCTTTGTGCAGCTCCTCGAACCGGGGGATCACCACGCGCAGCAGCTGCACGATGATCGAGGCGGTGATGTAGGGCATGACGCCGAGCGCGAAGATCGACATCTGCAGCAGTGCGCCGCCGGAGAACATGTTGACGATGCCGAGCACGCCCCCGCCGCCGGCCATCGACTGGTCGATGCAGGCGTTCACGTTGCGGTAGTCGAAACCGGGGGTCGGGATGAAGACGCCGAGCCGGTAGATCGCGATCAGTGCGAGGACGAAAAGGATCTTGTTGCGCAGCTCAGGCGTGCGCATGGCACGAATGACGGGGTTGGACACCCGGTTCCTCCTTCTGGTGCCAGATGAAAAGAGGCATCGCGGCTCAGAATAGGTGAGCCGCGATGCCTCGTCAAAATGCTTGACCGGCGATGCCGGGATCAGGCAACGGTCGCGCTGCCGCCGGCGGCGACGAGCTTCTCCTCGGCGGATGCCGAGAACTTCTGCGCGGTGACGTCCAGCTTGACGCTGATGTCGCCGGTGCCGAGGACCTTGACGGGCTGGTTCTTGCGAACAGCCTTCTTCGCCACGAGGTCATCGACCGTCACGGTGCCGCCCTCAGGGAACAGAGCCTGGAGGGTGTCCAGGTTCACGACCTGGTAGGTCACCTTGAACGGGTTCTTGAAGCCGCGAAGCTTCGGCAGACGACGGTGCATCGGGGTCTGACCGCCCTCGAAGCCTGCGGGCACCTGGTAGCGGGCCTTGGTGCCCTTGGTGCCGCGGCCGGCGGTCTTGCCCTTGGATGCCTCACCGCGACCCACACGGGTCTTTGCGGTCTTCGACCCGGGGGCCGGGCGAAGGTCGTGCAGCTTGAGCGGGTTGTTGTCAGGCATAAATCAGTCCACCTCTTCAACCGTCACGAGGTGACGGACGGCATTGACCATGCCGCGGATCTCGGGGCGGTCTTCCTTCACCACAACGTCGCCGATGCGCTTGAGGCCGAGGCCGCGCACGGTTTCACGCTGAGCGCGGTTGCCGCCGATTGTCGACTTGATCTGAGTCACTTTGAGCTGCATCAGGCACCGACCTTCTCTTCACGTGCGGCACGAGCCTCGGCACGGCCTTCGGCCTGTGCGCGGAGCAGGTAGCCGGGAGCGACGTCCTCGAGGGGCAGGCCGCGGCGTGCTGCCACTGCCTCGGGCTCCTCGAGCTGCTGGAGAGCCGCGATGGTGGCGCGAACGATGTTCAGGGCGTTCGCGGAACCGAGCGACTTGCTCAGCACGTCGTGCACGCCAGCGCACTCGAGGACTGCACGCACCGGACCGCCGGCGATCACACCGGTACCCGGGGCTGCCGGGCGCAGGAAGACCACGCCGGCCGCGTCCTCACCCTGCACGGGGTGAACGATGGTGCCCTTGATGCGCGGGACGCGGAAGAAGTTCTTCTTCGCCTCCTCAACGCCCTTGGAGATGGCCGCGGGAACTTCCTTGGCCTTACCGTAGCCGACGCCGACGGTGCCGTCGCCATCGCCCACCACAACGAGTGCGGTGAAGGCGAAGCGGCGGCCGCCCTTGACGACCTTCGAGACGCGGTTGATGCTCACCACGCGCTCGAGGAATGCGGACTTCTCCTCCTGGCGGCCGCCGCGGTTGTCGCGACGCCCGCCCTGACGGTCGTTGCGACCGCCCTTCTGCTTGTCGTCCCTCCGGCCGGAGGCGGCGGGACCGTTGTTCTGCTGCTCAGCAGTCATGTGAATCCTCTTCTCGTCCTGGTTCCGGGGGTTGGTCACAGAGTCAGTCCGGCTTCGCGGGCGCCGTCGGCGACGGCGGCCACTCGGCCGTGGTACTTGTTGCCGCCGCGGTCGAAGACCACGGACTCAACGCCGGCTGCCTTGGCGCGCTCGCCGACCAGCAGGCCGACCTTCTTCGCCTTCTCCGTCTTGGTGACGGAGTCGCCGCGCAGGTCAGCTTCCATGGTGGAGGCGGACGCGAGGGTGTGGCCCTTGGCGTCGTCGATGACCTGAACGAACACGTGACGCGCGGAGCGGGTCACGACGAGGCGGGGACGCTCGGCGCTGCCGATGATGCGGCGGCGCAGGCGCAGGTGACGGCGGCCGCGTGCGCGGACCCGGCTCTTGCGGTCACCACGAGTGTGCTTCTCAGCGAAACCCATAATCACTTACCAGCCTTTCCGGCCTTGCGGATGACGGTCTCATCCGCGTAGCGGATGCCCTTGCCCTTGTACGGCTCGGGGGCCCGGAGCTTGCGGATCTTAGCCGCCTGCTCGCCGACCATCTGCTTGTCGTAGCCCGACACGGAGAACTTGTTCGGGCTCTCCACAGCGAAGGTGATGCCCTTGGGCGGCTTCACCAGGACCGTGTGGGAGTAGCCGAGGCTGAACTCGAGGTCGGAGCCCTTGGCGATGACGCGGTAACCGGTGCCGACGATCTCGAGCTTCTTCTCGTAGCCGTCGGTCACACCGACCACCATGTTGTTGATGAGCGTGCGTGCCAGGCCGTGCAGAGCGCGGGTCTCGCGCTCCTCATCGGGACGGCTCACCACGATGGCGCCGTCCTCGTCGCGACGCTCAACGGTCAGCGGTGCGGGAACCGTGTACTCGAGCTCGCCCTTCGGGCCGGCGATCTGAACGCGCTGGCCGTCGATGGTCACACCGGTGACAGCAGCGGGCACGGGAATGGGACGAAGTCCAATACGGGACATGTTCCGGTCTCCTTTCCGATTACCAGACGTAGGCGAGGACTTCCCCACCCACGCCCTTCTGTGCTGCCTGCTTGTCGGTGAGGAGGCCGGAGGACGTGGACAGGATGGCCACGCCCAGGCCGCCGAGGACCTTGGGCAGGTTGGTGGACTTCGCGTAGACCCGCAGGCCCGGCTTGGAGATGCGGCGCACACCGGAGATCGCACGCTCGCGTGCGACGTGGTTGTACTTGAGGGTGATGACGAGGTTCTTGCCGACCTTCGCCTCTTCCTCGCGCCAGTCGTTGATGTAGCCCTCGGTCTTGAGGATCTCCGCGATGCGGGCCTTCAAGTTCGAGTACGGCATGGTGACGTCGTCGTGGAACGCGCCGGAGGCGTTCCGCACACGAGTCAGCATGTCCGCAATGGGATCAGTCATTGTCATGTCGAATGCTTCTTTCTCACCGTGGTTTCCCTCTTCAGGGACCTGTGGCGATAGTCCTTACCAGCTGCTCTTCGTCACGCCGGGGAGCTCACCGCGGTGGGCGAGCTCGCGCAGGCAGACTCGGCAGATTCCGAACTTGCGGTACACGGAGCGCGGACGTCCGCAGCGACGGCACCGGGTGTAAGCGCGAACCTGGAACTTCGGCTTGCGCTGCTGCTTGTTCTTGAGCGCTGTCTTCGCCATCTCACTTCTCCTTGAACGGGAAGCCGAGCGCCTTGAGCAGCGCGCGTCCCTCTTCGTCGGTCTTCGCGGTGGTCACAATCGTGATGTCCATGCCGCGAACGCGGTCGATCTGGTCCTGATCGATCTCGTGGAACATGACCTGCTCCGAGAGACCGAAGGTGTAGTTGCCGGCACCGTCGAACTGCTTCGGCGACATGCCACGGAAGTCGCGGATGCGGGGCAGAGCAGTGGAGATGAGGCGGTCGAGGAACTCCCACATGCGGTTGCCGCGCAGAGTCACATGAGCGCCGATCGGCATGCCCTCGCGCAGCTTGAACTGTGCGATGGACTTGCGTGCGCGGGTGACCTGCGGCTTCTGGCCGGTGATGAGGGTGAGGTCCTTGATGGCGCCGTCGATGACCTTGGAGTCACGAGCGGCGTCGCCCACGCCCATGTTCACGACGACCTTGGTCAGGCCGGGGATGAGCATGGGGTTCGCGTACTCGAACTGCTCCTGCATCGAGGACTTGACCTCGTTGCGGTACTGGTCCTTCAGGCGCGGGCTGGGGACGGTCTGGGTCGTCTCAGTCATCAGATGTCCTTCCCGGTGCGCTTCGAGATGCGGACGCGCATCGTCTTGGTGCGGCCGTTCTCGAGCTCAACCGTCTCTTCGCGGAAGCCCACGCGAGTCGGCTTGTTGTCCTCGGGATCCACGATGGCCACGTTGGACACGTGGATCGGGGCCTCGACCTGCTCGATGCCACCGGCCTGGCCGTTCATGCCGGGCTTGTTGTGGCGGGTGATGCGGTTGACGCCCTCCACGATCACGCGCTGCGTGTCGGGGAAGACTTCGAGGACGCGGCCCTGCTTGCCCTTGTCACCCGGGGTGAGTTCGGACTTGCCCTTGTCGGCGCGGGTCTTGTTGCGGGCTGCGATGCGGTCTGCGTCGCTGGTGCGCCCGGAGATGACCTGCACGAGGTCACCCTTCTTGATCTTCATACTTGCCATGTCACAGCACCTCCGGTGCCAGCGAGATGATCTTCATGAACCGCTTGTCACGCAGCTCGCGGCCCACGGGGCCGAAGATGCGGGTGCCGCGCGGCTCGCCGTCGGTCTTGAGGATGACGGCTGCATTCTCGTCGAAGCGGATGTACGAACCGTCGGCACGGCGGGTCTCCTTCGTGGTGCGAACCACGACGGCCTTCACAACATCGCCCTTCTTGACGTTGCCGCCCGGGATGGCGTCCTTGACGGTCGCCACGATCTTGTCGCCAATGCCGGCGTAACGGCGACCGGAGCCACCGAGAACACGGATGCAGAGGATCTCCTTCGCACCAGTGTTGTCGGCGATCTTCAGTCGCGACTCCTGCTGAATCACTAACGTTCTCCTTGCGTCTCGCCGGTTCTCTTGCCGTCTGCCCCCGTGGGGGCCGGCAGCTGTCGAGCCTTGCGGAACGGATATCGGACAATTGCCTCCGCGCGGGCATAAAAAACCCCTCTGTCGGACTCAGGGGCTCTCCCAATGAGGGGAACCCAAGGTCTCCGACGAGGTTCGCGTACCGCGAGCGGAGCGTGGGCCGAGGCCCACAGCAACTGCTCTAGTCTACGCGGACCCGCCGCGGATGGGAACAGCTCGGGCTCGCCTGAGCGTGTGTGGTTGGTTACGCGCAGCACTTTTCCAGGGGGCCTCGAGTGGACGCTCCCCCGTCGGCTGGACGGTCCTCTTCGGGCGGGCGCCTACGCTGGGCTCATCCGGCCGTCAGCACCCGTCGGCCGACGGATCCCCACCTGCCAGGAGGCTCACCCGATGACCGTCGTCAAGATCAATCAGCTGTCCGTTCCCGTCGACCGCGGCGCCGACCTCGAAGCGAAGTTCGCCGCACGCCGGAAGTCCGTGGACTCCGAGCCCGGCTTCGAAGGCTTTGAGCTGCTGCGGCCCGCTGAGGAGGGCCAGCCGTACTTCGTCGTCACCCGCTGGGCCGACGACGCCTCCTTCGACGCGTGGGCCGCGAAGAGGCAGCCGCGCGCGGAGGGCACGACGGTGTCGAAGGCGGAGGGTCTCCTCAGCTTCGAAGTGGTCGACCTCGACGGCTGACGCTGCCGAGCTCGACCGCACGGCGCCGCCTCTCCCCCACCGAACGACGAAACGGCCGGCATCCCCCGAAGGGAATGCCGGCCGTTTCCGTGAGAGATCAGCGCATCACTTGGCGCGCTCGATGATCTCCACCAGACGCCAGCGCTTGGAGGCGCTCAGCGGGCGGGTCTCCATGATGCGGACACGGTCGCCGATGCCGGCGGTGTTCTCCTCATCGTGGGCCTTGAACTTCTTGTGCTTCTTCATGACCTTGCCGTAGAGGGAGTGCTTCACGCGCTCCTCCACCTCGACAACGATGGTCTTGTCCATCTTGTCGGAGACAACGAGGCCACGGAGCTGCTTGCGGTCGTTCCGCTCGTCAGCAGCCTGTGCGTTTTCGTTCATCGTCTTTCCTCGTTCTTCGATCACTCGGCCGAGCCCGGAGCCTGGCGGATGCCAAGCTCGCGCTCGCGCAGGATCGTGTAGATCCGTGCGATGTCTTTCTTGACCGAACGCAGGCGGGAGTGGGACTCCAGCTGCTGCGTGACGGACTGGAACCGAAGCTTGAACAGTTCATCCTTGGCCTTCGCGAGCTCCTCCAGGAGCTTCGCATCGTCCATCTTGTTCAGTTCGTCGGCAGTGAGCTTTGCGGCAGCCATCAGATGTCGTCACCCTCTCGACTGAGAACTCGGCACTTCATGGGGAGCTTGTGCATCGCCAGGCGCAGTGCCTCACGAGCAACCTCGTCGGAGACGCCGGCGACCTCGAACATGATGCGGCCGGGCTTGACGTTGGCGACCCAGAACTCCACCGAACCCTTACCGGAGCCCATGCGGACTTCGGCAGGCTTCTTGGTCAGCGGACGGTCCGGGAAGATGGTGATGTACACCTTGCCGCCACGCTTCATGTAGCGGGTCATTGCGATACGAGCAGCCTCGATCTGACGGTTGGTGATGTAGGCCGGCTCGAGAGCCTGAAGGCCGTAATCACCGAACGCGAGGTCGTAGCCGCCCTTGGCGAGACCACGACGGCTCGGGTGATGCTGCTTGCGGTGCTTGGTCCTACGCGGAATCAGCATTGGACTCAGGCCTCCGTTCCATTGTCACTGGGAGCGCTCGCTGCAGCGTTCTCGGCCTGGGGGGCCCGATCCTGCTGCTGACCGCGCTCACGGCGAGCGGCGTTGCGCTCGTTGCGACGACCACGCGGACGGTCGGCACGGCCGCCGCGACCCGCACGAGGCGCCTGAGCGGCCTGCTGCGCGAGCTCCTTGTCGGTGAGGTCGCCCTTGTAGATCCAGACCTTCACGCCGATGCGGCCGAAGGCGGTGCGCGCCTCGAAGAAGCCGTAGTCGATGTTCGCACGGAGGGTGTGCAGGGGCACACGGCCTTCGCGGTAGAACTCGCTGCGGCTCATCTCGGCGCCGCCGAGGCGGCCGGAGACGGCGACGCGGATGCCCTTGGCGCCGGCGCGCTGCGCGGACTGGATGCCCTTGCGCATTGCGCGGCGGAAGGACACGCGGCTCGCGAGCTGCTCAGCGATGTTCTGAGCGACGAGCTGTGCGTCGGCCTCGGGGTTCTTGACCTCGAGGATGTTGAGCTGGATCTGCTTGCCGGTCAGCTTCTCAAGCTTTCCGCGCAGACGCTCGGCCTCTGCACCACGGCGACCGATGACGATGCCGGGACGTGCGGTGTGGAGGTCGATGCGGACACGATCTCGGGTGCGCTCGATCTCGACCTTGGAGACGCCTGCTCGCTCGAGATCCTCGGTGAGCATCTCGCGAATACGGACGTCCTCCATCACGTAGTCGCTGTAGCGCTGACCTTCCTTGGTGGAGTCAGCGAACCAGCGGCTGGTGTGATCGGTCGTGATGCCGAGGCGGAACCCGTTCGGATTGACCTTCTGGCCCACTAGCGGGTCTCCTTCTTCTTCGCGGGAGCGACCGCCACGGTGATGTGGCTGGTGCGCTTCTTGATCTGGAATGCACGACCCTGAGCGCGGGGCTGGAACCGCTTCATGGTCGGGCCTTCGTCGACGTATGCAGCGGAGACGACGAGCTCGCGCTCATCGAAGCGCTCCCCTGCCTGGTCGGCCTTCACGCGGGCGTTGGCAATCGCGGACTGCAGGAGCTTCAGTACGGGCTTGGATGCTGCCTGCGGCGCGAACCGCAGGATCTCCAGTGCCTCGACGGTGCTCTTGCCACGGATGAGGTCAACGACGCGCCGGGCCTTCATGGGCGAAATACGGATGAACCGCACCTGCGCCTTGGCTTCCATTGCTGTCCTGCTTTCTTTCGAAACTGTGGGTGTCATCGATTCTGAACATCACTGAGGAGCTCAGCGACGACCCTTCCTGTCATCCTTGTCGTGGCTGCGGAACGTGCGCGTGGGAGCGAACTCTCCGAGCTTGTGGCCGACCATCGACTCCGTGACGAAGACCGTCACGTGCTTGCGACCGTCGTGCACAGCGAAGGTGTGGCCGAGGAAGTCCGGCGTGATGACCGAACGACGCGACCAGGTCTTGATGACGTTCTTGGTGCCCTTCTCGTTCTGAGCGTCCACCTTCTTCTGAAGGTGGTCGTCGATGAAAGGACCCTTGGCGATACTGCGTGGCATATCTGGATCTCCCTATCAGCGCTTCTTGCCGGTGCGGCGGCGGCGCACGATGAGCTTGTCGCTCGGCTTGTTCGGACGGCGGGTGCGGCCCTCGGGCTTGCCCCAGGGCGAGACCGGGTGACGACCACCGGAGGTCTTGCCCTCACCGCCGCCGTGGGGGTGATCCACCGGGTTCATGACGACACCGCGCACGTGGGGACGACGTCCCTTCCAGCGCATACGGCCTGCCTTGCCCCAGTTGATGTTGACCTGCTCGGCGTTGCCGACCTCGCCGATGGTGGCGCGGCAGTCAGCGAGAACGTTGCGGATCTCGCCGGACGGCATGCGCAGCTGAGCGAAGCGGCCCTCCTTCGCCACGAGCTGCACGGACGAGCCGGCGGAGCGGGCGATCTTCGCACCGCCGCCGGGGCGCAGTTCGATGGCGTGCACAACGGTGCCCACGGGGATGTTGCGCAGCGGGAGGTTGTTGCCGGGCTTGATGTCGGCCTTCGGGCCGTTCTCCACCCAGTCGCCCTGGCGCAGCTTCGCCGGAGCGAGGATGTAGCGCTTCTCGCCGTCTGCGTAGTGCAGCAGGGCGATGCGGGCGGTGCGGTTCGGGTCGTACTCGATGTGCGCGACCTTCGCGTTCACGCCGTCCTTGTCGGCGCGACGGAAGTCGATCACACGGTACGCACGCTTGTGGCCGCCGCCGCGGAAGCGCGACGTGATGCGACCGTTGCTGTTGCGACCACCGGTCTTGTGCAGCGGACGAACCAGCGACTTCTCCGGGACACTACGAGTGATCTCGACGAAGTCGGCGACGCTCGAGCCGCGACGGCCCGGCGTGGTCGGCTTGTGCTTACGAATTCCCATGATGGGGTTTCCTCAGATTCTCTCGTGAATCTTCGTCGTCTCGATCGCCTCAGGCGACCGAGCCTCCGAAGATGTCGATGGATCCGTCCTTCAGCGTGACGATGGCGCGCTTGGTGTCGTTGCGCTTGCCCATGCCGTAGCGCGTGCGACGCGCCTTGCCTTCACGGTTGATGGTGTTGACCGAGGCGACCTTGACGTCGAAGATCTCCTCGACGGCGATCTTGATCTCGGTCTTGTTGGCGTTGCGGTCGACGAGGAAGGTGTACTTGCCTTCGGCCATCTGACCGTAGCTCTTCTCGGAAACGACGGGCGCGAGCAGAATGTCGCGCGGGTCCTTGTTGATCGCGGTCACTTCGCGTCCTCCTCAGCGGACCGAACGGCGTTCACGAAGCCGGCAGCCTGAGCGGCTTCCTCGCTTGCGAACCACACTTCGGCCTTGGTGCGGCCGTACCACGGCGACTGCTCGGTGTGGTACTTCATCGAGTCCTTGTTGCCCTTGATGGTGTAGCCCTCGGGTGCGGAGCCGTCGGCCAGCGCAGCAGCGGAGCCCTCACCGAACGGCGCCTCAGCAACCTCGGCGGACTCAGCAGCAGGCGCAGCCTGAGCGGAGACCGACGCGGCGGCCTTGGACTTCGAGGCGGTCAGCATGGCAGCGGCCACGAAGTCCTCGAGAGCACCGGAGGTGAAGACGACGTCGTCGGAGAGCATGACATCGTAGGTGTTGAGCTGGTCCGCGAACAGGACGTGGGAGTCCTTCAGGTTGCGGCTGCTCAGAGCGCCGATCGTGTCGCCGCGGCGCACCACCAGCAGGAGGTGCTTGCGGTCGGAGATGGCGGACAGGGTCTTCACAACTGCCTTGGTCGACGGGGTGTCGCCCTCGAGCAGTGCGGTGACCACGTGGACGCGGCCGCAGCGTGCGCGATCCGAGAGGGCACCGCGCAGTGCGGCGGCCTTCATCTTCTTCGGGGTGCGCTGGCTGTAGTCGCGCGGGGTCGGGCCGTGGACGATGCCACCGCCGGTCCACTGAGGAGCGCGGATCGAGCCCTGACGAGCGCGACCGGTGCCCTTCTGCTTCCACGGCTTGCGGCCGCCGCCGGCGACCTCGCCGCGGGTCTTGGCCTTGTGGGTGCCCTGGCGTGCAGCGTTGCGCTGCGCCGTGACGACCTGGTGGATCAGTGCGACGTTCGTCTGAACGTCGAAGATCGCGGCGGGCAGCTCAGCGGTGCCAGCCTTCTTGCCTGCGGGGTCGAGAACATCGACAGTCAGGTTCGCCATGGTTCTCAGGCCTCCTTCTTCGCCGAAGTCTTCGATGCGGAGCGGACCAGGACGATGCCGCCCTTGGGGCCGGGGATGGCGCCCTTGACGAGCACGAGGCCCTTCTCTGCATCCACCGCGTGAACGGTGAGGTTCTGCACGCTGGTGCGGTCGCCGCCCATGCGTCCGGCCATCTTCTGGCCCTTGAAAACACGACCCGGGGTCGATGCGCCGCCGATGGAGCCCGGCTTGCGGTGGTTGCGGTGCTGGCCGTGGGTGGCCGACACGCCTGCGAAGCCGTGGCGCTTCATGACGCCAGCGGTGCCCTTGCCCTTGGAGGTGCCGACGACGTCGACCTTCTGGCCGGCTTCGAAGACCGAGGCGTCGATCTCCTGGCCGAGCGAGAAGTCAGCGGCGTCGGAAGTGCGCAGCTCGACGAGGTGACGGCGCGGGGTGACGCCGGCCTTCTCGAAGTGGCCCTTCAGGGGCTTGGTGACCTTGCGGGGGTCGATCGCGCCGTAGGCGATCTGAACAGCGTCGTAGCCGTCGGTCTCGACGGAGCGCACCTGCGTGACAACGCACGGACCAGCCTGCACGACGGTCACGGGAACGAGAACGCCGTTCTCATCCCAGACCTGGGTCATGCCGAGCTTGGTGCCGAGCACGCCGGAGACGTTGGCTGCGCGCTGCCCTGTCAGTTCGTTACTCATGTTCCGATACCTCAGAGCTTGATCTCGATGTTGACGTCCGCCGGCAGGTCGAGGCGCATCAGCGAGTCCACAGCCTTCGGCGTGGGATCGACGATGTCGATGAGGCGCTTGTGCGTGCGCATCTCGAACTGCTCACGGGAGTCCTTGTACTTGTGCGGCGACCGAACAACAACAAAGACGTTCTTCTCGGTCGGCAGCGGCACCGGGCCCACAACCGTTGCACCAGCGCGGGTGACAGTATCGACAATCTTGCGTGCCGAGCTGTCAATCACCTCGTGGTCATACGACTTGAGCCGGATGCGGATCTTCTGTCCCGCCATAGCTTTGGTCTGACTCTCTCTCTTCATAACCGCGTTGACATGGTCAGGGACCCACCCGACACCCGCGGTCGGGTGTGTCGAGTGTGCCGCGGGCATCGAAACGCCGTGGGCAGATCCCATTGCACCTACGACTGGTCCCTCGACCGATGCGCACTCAGGGTCAAGACCGCACTGTTCGCATCCTCGGGCTGAGCCTCATCCGGTGATCATTCCCCAGAGACGGGAATGGAACCGGGCATGTCGACTCGCGCAGGCAACTCATCCATTCAACCATCATGCGAACGGCCCGCCAAGGGGTTCGCACTAAGGAGCAGGTCACATCACACCGCGGGCGCCGTCGGCTCGCCCTGCGCCCTGAGCGGACACCCAAGGCGCCGACGGGTGCTCCCTATAACCTGGGGCCATGACTCAGCATCCCAGCAGCCAGGGCCAGATGGCCGCATCCAGCCGACTCATGCAGAGCGCCTTCCGCCTCGAGTTCCCGCAGTCCCTCGGGATGGTGCGGGACTATGTGGAGGTGCAGCGGATGGTGGATGCCCTCGCCGATGAGGACTTCCCCGTACAGCACACCCTGATCGTCGGCACGGACCTGAAGCTCGTGGAGCGCGTGACCGGCCGCCAGACATGGGGCAGGGTCATCATGGGAGGCATTCTCTCGGGCCTGTGGATGGGCACGTTCATCGGCCTGCTGTTCGGCCTGTTCACCAGCAACTGGCTGTCCATGCTCGGCACGTCGGTGCTGATGGGCATCGTGTTCTTCACGGTGTGGGCGATCATCCGGCATGCCTCGAACCGGGGCCAGCGCGATTTCACCTCGATGGTGTCGACGATTCCCATGCAGTACGAACTGCTGGTGGAGCATCGCCACTTCGCTGACGCCCGACGCATCCTCATGGAGAAGGGCATCGCGCTCGGCTATGGCGCATTCGGCACCGGCGACTCGGCGCCGATCAGCCCGGAGATGCACAACCGGTACGGCCAGCCCTCCTCCGGTCGCTCGCGTCAGTCAGGAGACCCGGCGCAGTCCTCACACTCCCCTCACTTGGCGCACTCGCCGTCCGGTGCAGCGCACCAGCCGCGCCACCGCGCCCCGCACCCGGACGATTCCGCGCCGGTCTCAGCCGGCGGTTCAACCGCAGCCGCGCCGGACGGGCAGACCCACGATCCGCGCTTCGGCACCGACGATGACGCGCCGCGCCGTCCCAGCTTCGGACTGCCCGCGCAGCCCGGACGGCACGCCGCATCAGGCAACGCAGCAGACGGCGCTGCGCCCGCACCCGGAGACTCGAATCGCGGCGCAGCCTCCGCATCCGGCGCCGACGGGTCCCCGTCGGGTGAGGATCCCCGCTCGCGCTGACCTCCCCCGCTGACTCCCCGAGCCGGCATCTGCTCTGCTCGGCTCAGCACCATGAGGCCCCCACCACCCGGTGGGGGCCTCATCGTCATCCAGGACCCGAGCGTGCTCCCGTCGGCTACCGGAATGGGTACGAGTGCGCTGCTCCGAGCTCGCATGCGAGGGCCGCAGCTCAGACAGTAAGCGGTCAGCAGGGCGCCGCTCGTACGCCGCCCTCGGCGCGCCGCCGGCCGCCGCACACACTCGGCGGAGGCCGCACGCACGACTCGGCGGGTGCGGCACCGATCCGTTGACGTATGCGCGCATCGATCGCCTTCCCCCCGAATACGACGACGATTCGTCCCGGCGGATGCGGCAGGCGCACGGGGCTGCCAGCCCCTTAGTCCCGGGGCTGCCGGCACCGCGGTCGCGGGGACCCGGCACCGGCGCCACAGCGCCGACGGTACAGAGCTCCGGCCGCGAATCGGGCATGAAGAAGCGGCCCCGGGAACGAATCCCGGGGCCGCCGCTATGCGTCAATCAGACGCTGAGTCTCTCAGGAGAATCAGGCGTTGATCTTGGTGACACGGCCGGAGCCCACGGTGCGGCCACCCTCACGGATAGCGAAGCCGAGGCCCTCTTCCATGGCGATCGGCTGGATGAGCTCGACCGACATCTCGGTGTTGTCGCCCGGCATGACCATCTCGGTGCCCTCGGGCAGCTCGATGACGCCGGTGACGTCCGTGGTACGGAAGTAGAACTGCGGACGGTAGTTCGAGTAGAACGGGTTGTGACGGCCGCCCTCGTCCTTGGACAGGATGTAGACCTGAGCCTCGAACTTGGTGTGCGGGGTGATGGAGCCCGGCACGCAGACGACCTGGCCGCGCTCGACGTCCTCACGCTTGGTGCCGCGCAGGAGCAGACCACAGTTCTCGCCGGCCCATGCCTCGTCCATCTGCTTGTGGAACATCTCGATACCGGTGACGGTGGTCTTCTGCGGCTCGCGAATGCCGAGGATCTCGACCTCGGAGTTGATGGCGAGCTTGCCGCGGTCGACCTTACCGGTCACCACGGTGCCACGACCGGTGATGGTGAAGACGTCCTCGATCGGCATGAGGAACGGCTTGTCCATGTCGCGCTCCGGCTCCGGGATGTACTCATCGACGGAAGCCATGAGGTCCTGCACGGACTTGACCCACTTCTCATCGCCCTCGATGGCCTTGAGAGCGGAGACCTGGTGGACCGGTGCGTCCTCATCGAAGCCCTGCGAACCGAGCAGCTCGCGGACCTCCATCTCGACGAGCTCCAGGATCTCCTCGTCGTCGACCATGTCGCACTTGTTCAGCGCAACGATCAGAGCCGGCACGCCCACCTGGCGGGCGAGGAGCACGTGCTCACGGGTCTGAGCCATCGGGCCGTCGGTGCCGGCGACCACAAGGATGGCGCCGTCCATCTGAGCAGCACCGGTGATCATGTTCTTCACGTAGTCGGCGTGTCCGGGGGCGTCGACGTGAGCGTAGTGGCGCTTCTCGGTCTCGTACTCGATGTGCGAGACGTTGATGGTGATGCCGCGCTGCTTCTCTTCGGGAGCGTTGTCGATCTGGTCGTAGTCACGGCTCTCGTTGAGGTCCGGGTACTGGTCGTGCAGCACCTTGGAGATGGCAGCGGTGAGCGTGGTCTTGCCGTGGTCGACGTGACCGATGGTGCCGATGTTGACGTGCGGCTTCTTGCGCTCGAACTTGGCCTTAGCCATAGTGATGTCCTCCTAGGACGTTGTTGGTTGTTCTGTTGAACGGTGGGTGGGGCCCGCCGCAGCGGGCCCCGACCGAATGTGATCCGGACACCGACATGCAGACAGAAGTCTACGTGTCAGAGATGGAAGCTCATTCGCCCCTGGTCTTCGCGATGATCTCCTCGGCGATGCTGCCGGGGACCTCCGCGTAGTTGTCGAACTGCATGGTGTACATTGCGCGACCCTGCGTGAAGGAACGCAGGTCACCGATGTAACCGAACATCTCCGACAGCGGAACGAGAGCACGGACGATCTTGACCCCGCTCGCGTCCTCCATCGACGAAACCTGACCACGACGCTTGTTCAGGTCGCCGATGACGTCGCCCATGTACTCCTCAGGAGTACGGACCTCGACGTCCATGATCGGCTCGAGCAGAATCGGCTGGGCCTTCTTGAGGGCCTCGCGCGTTGCCATGGAGCCTGCGACCTTGAACGCCATCTCCGAGGAGTCCACGTCATGGTAGGCACCGTCGATGAGGGTTGCCTTGACGTTGACCACCGGGTAGCCGGCGAGGACGCCGGACTCGAGGGCGCTCTGGATGCCCGCGTCCACGCTCGGGATGTATTCGCGCGGGATGCGGCCACCGGTCACCTGGTTGTCGAACTCGTAGAACACGCCGTCCTCGGCGTCCACGAGCGGCTCGAAGGTGATCTGGACCTTACCGAACTGGCCGGAGCCGCCGGTCTGCTTCTTGTGCGTGTAGTCGAACTTCTCGACAGTGCGCTTGATGGACTCGCGGTACGCGACCTGCGGGGAGCCCACGTTGGCCTCGACCTTGAACTCGCGGCGCATACGGTCCACGAGGACGTCGAGCTGCAGCTCGCCCATGCCGCGGATGACCGTCTGGCCGGTCTCCTCGTCCAGCTCGACCTGGAAGGTCGGGTCCTCCTTGGCGAGGCGCTGAATAGCAACGCCCAGCTTCTCCTGGTCGCCCTTGGTCTTCGGCTCGATGGCCATCGAGATCACGGGCTCCGGGAAGGACATGGACTCCAGCACGATCGGGTTCGACGGATCGCACAGGGTGTCACCGGTGGTGGTGTCCTTCAGGCCGATGAACGCGTAGATGTGGCCGGCGAAGGCCTCCTCGACCGGGTTCTCCTGGTTCGAGTGCATCTGGAAGAGCTTGCCCACGCGCTCCTTCTTGCCGGTGGTGGCGTTCAGGACCTGATCGCCCTGCTTCACCTGGCCGGAGTAGACGCGCACATAGGTGAGCGAGCCGAAGAACGGGTGCGCAGCGACCTTGAAGGACAGCGCTGCGAACGGCTCGTTCCAGTCGGCCTTGCGCTCGATCTCCTTGGACTCGTCCTTCGGGTCGTGACCGATCATCGCGGGGACGTCCAGCGGGGACGGAAGGTAGTCGACCACAGCATTCAGAACCGGCTGCACGCCCTTGTTCTTGAATGCGGAGCCGCAGAAGACCGGGTACGCCTCGGAGTTGATCGTCAGCTGGCGGATGCCGGCCTTGATCTCCTCGATGGTGAGGTCGCCCTCTTCGAGGTACTTCTCCATGAGCTCCTCGGAGCTCTCGGCGACGTCCTCGACGAGCTTGGCACGGTACTCATCGACCGTGTCCTTCAGCTCAGCGGGGATCTCGATCTCCTTCTGGTACTGACCGAAGGCGTCGTCCCCCTTCTTCTTGCCGAGCTCCGGTGCGTCCTCTTCGAAGACGTCCGGCCACTCGTAGGCCTTCATCTCGACGAGGTCGATGACGCCGCGGAAGTCCGCCTCGGCACCGATCGGAACCTGCATGATGATGGGCTTCGCCTTCAGACGGTCGACGATCGTCTTCACGGTGAAGAAGAAGTCGGCCCCCATCTTGTCCATCTTGTTGACGAAGCAGATGCGCGGGACATCGTACTTGTCAGCCTGACGCCACACGGTCTCCGACTGGGGCTCCACGCCCTCCTTGCCGTCGAAGACAGCGACGGCACCGTCGAGGACGCGGAGCGAACGCTCCACCTCAACGGTGAAGTCGACGTGCCCGGGGGTGTCGATGATGTTGATCTGGCTGTCGTGCCAGTAGCAGGTCGTCGCGGCAGACGTGATCGTGATGCCGCGCTCCTTCTCCTGCTCCATCCAGTCCATGGTGCCGGCGCCGTCGTGGGTCTCGCCCATCTTGTAGTTGACGCCGGTGTAGTAAAGGATGCGCTCGGTCGTGGTGGTCTTACCGGCATCGATGTGGGCCATGATGCCGATGTTGCGGACCTTGCTGAGGTCACTGAGCACTGCAAGTGCCACGGGCTGCTGCCTTTCTGGCTAGGGGGCGACTTCTTCTCGTCCCCGCTGCCAATTCTTCGGTGTGAATTACCAGCGGTAGTGAGCGAACGCCTTGTTGGCCTCCGCCATCTTGTGAGTGTCCTCGCGGCGCTTCACAGCGGCACCCAGGCCGTTGTTGGCATCGAGGATCTCGTTCATGAGGCGCTCGGTCATGGTGTTCTCGCGGCGGGCGCGGGAGTAGCCCACGAGCCAGCGCAGAGCCAGGGTGGTCGAGCGGCCAGCGCGGACCTCGACGGGCACCTGGTAGGTGGCACCGCCGACGCGACGGGAGCGGACCTCGAGCGACGGGCGGATGTTGTCGAGAGCCTTCTTCAGGGTCACGACGGGATCCTGGCCGTTCTTCTCGCGGCAGCCTTCGAGAGCGTCGTATACGATCTTCTCGGCGACGGTCTTCTTGCCGTCGAGGAGGACCTTGTTGATCAGCTGAGTGACCAGCGGGGAGCCGTAGACGGGGTCAACGGCGAGCTGGCGCTTGGGAGCTGCACCTTTGCGTGGCATTACTTCTTCTCCTTCTTCGCACCGTAGCGGGAGCGCGCCTGCTGGCGGCCCTTCACTGCCTGGGTGTCCAGGGCACCGCGGACGATCTTGTAGCGAACGCCCGGGAGGTCCTTCACACGGCCGCCGCGGACGAGCACGATGGAGTGCTCCTGCAGGTTGTGGCCGACGCCCGGAATGTAGGCGGTGACTTCGATGCCGGAGGAGAGGCGGACACGCGCAATCTTGCGCAGCGCCGAGTTCGGCTTCTTCGGGGTGGTGGT
Organism: Helcobacillus sp. ACRRO; assembly: GCF_022347125.1. Taxonomy (NCBI): domain Bacteria; kingdom Bacillati; phylum Actinomycetota; class Actinomycetes; order Micrococcales; family Dermabacteraceae; genus Helcobacillus; species Helcobacillus sp. ACRRO. The sequence continues at coordinate 44,192 of NZ_JAKRNG010000002.1, read as the reverse complement.
GTACACACGGGTGCAGACGCCGCGGCGCTGGGGCGAGCCCTTGAGCGCGGGAGTCGACGATGCCGCCGACTTGTCCTGGCGACCCTTGCGCACCAACTGCTGAATGGTAGGCACTGGTTCTCTTTCCTATCGCTTCCCGCCCTGTTCGGGCGGTCAGATCAACTTCTTTCGGATGCTCGCACGTGCGTGCGCCACCCGGGCGACCCGGATCTCTCCGGCCCGCACAGCGGACGGATCCGCTGGTGTCCCGGCTACCGTGACGCCCGATTCGGCTCTGCGAACAGGCCCGGAAGGCGGCGTACAGAGGGCAACCATGACACAGTTTGTCAGTTTACCGACGGCCATCACGGCCGGTCAAAGGTCTTCCCTCGTTCTGTTGCACATCACATTGCACCCCGAACGGGACCGCGGACGGCCGGCACCCGTCGGGCGCATTCCGGCCGCCCTCTCAGCCGCAGGACCCCGCGGGGTGCACGAAGCCCCGCCGCCCTCCGAAGAGGAGCCGACGGGGCCGTGCGTTCACTGATATGGAGGATGTGCCGCGGCCCCGAATTCAGGGCGTGCGGGGTGCTGCCGCAGCAGCGGACCGAATGCTCAGCGCAGGCCGAGCTTCGCGGTGCAGGCCGGCCATGCGCCCCAGCCCTGCCTGGCCTGGACCTTCTTGGCGATGTCGATCTGCTGCTCGCGGGTGGCGAGATTGGCGGTCGGGGCGTACTTGTCGCCGCCGTAGGCCAGCCACGTGCCGCGGTTGAACTGCAGGCCGCCGTAGTAGCCGTTGCCGGTGCTGATGGACCAGTTGCCGCCGGACTCGCACTGGGCGAGCTTGTCCCAGGTGGAGCCGTTGGAGACCGACGGAGCCTTCGGAGACTTCTTCGGCGCCTTCGACTTCTTCGGGGCCGCCGATTTCTTCGGCGCCTCCGACTTCTTCGGCGCCTCCGACTTCTTCGGCGCCTCCGACTTCTTCGGCGCCTTCGACTTCTTCGGTGCCGGCTCGGAGGAGCGCGACGGGCTCGGGGACGCCTTCTTCTCCGCCTTCTGGGTCGGCTTCGGAGCCTGAGTCGGCTGCGGCGCCGGGGCCTTCTTGGTGCCGACGACGACGACCTCGTCCACCGGCTCCTTGGTCACCGTCGAGGAGACCTCCTTGGTCTCGGTGACCTTGCCGTCCACGGTGACCTCCTGGATCACGGTGGTGCGCGCACCCTTCTCACCCTTGGCGAGGACCTTCTTCTGGCCCTCGGGCAGCGAATCGTCCTTGCGGGTGATGGTCTTGAAGTCGATGGCTTCGACCTTCTCGGTCGTGCCGGAGCGGTGGCGCTCGATGGTGATGACCATGCCGTCGGTCAGCGGGGTGTCGCGGCCCGGCGTGATGGTGTCGGCGTCGGTGACGGAGTCGGAGAAGTACTTCTTCAGAGCGGCGTCGACGGTCGGCTCCGTGGTGCCCTCAGCGGTCCACGAGCCGTTCTGGCCCACGAACGTGACGTCCTTCGGGGTGGTGACGGTGATCTCCATGCCATCGGTGAGCTTCTCGGAGGGCGCCGGGCTGATGACGGCTCCGTCGGCCTTCACCTCGGCGGTGTTCAGAGCAGCCTCCACGGTCTCACCCTCGGTGAGCACGGTGCGGGGCTTGCCGTCGACCACCACGGTCGCCTCGGTGCGGTCGACCACGGTGATGGTGTCGCCGGAGCTGACGCTGGAGTCCAGAGCCGGGCTGACACGGTCCGTGTCCTTCACGTCGAGGCCCTGCTTCTCCAGGATCTTGTCGACATCCGTCTCGTAGGTGCGGATGGTGGTCTGCTGACCGTAATGGTCCACAGTGACTTCGTTGGAGAGGGCGAATGCGGCGGTGCCGCCACCGCCGGCGAGCAGAACGCCCGCGACGGCGGAGATGATGATGGGGGACTTCTTCTTCACGACACATCCTCAGGTCTGATCGGTGAACATCCCCTATCCTCTGCACCCCTGCCGCGGAGCACGAGGGACATGGTCGCTTCTTAGATGCGGCCAGGCGGACTCTTTACCCAAGGTTGACGGTTCGTGTAACTGCGGCCATAGGGGCCATGTGGCCCAGGCGACCGTGCCGCGGCCAGCACCCAGCGGCGGCGTCCAGCGGCGGCCCGCTGCCGGACGGTGGTGCGCCAGGATGAACGAGAGCGGCCACTCCCCCACCATGGTGGTTGAGCGGCCGCTCTCGTCCCGACCCCGCCGGCTCAGAGGGCCGACGGGTGCGAGGATCGCATCGGATCAGATCGTGTTCGTGCGGAACGGATCACCGAAGTCGAGGTCGTCCAGGTTCAGCGAGGAGCCGGAGCCGTTGTAGTCGCCGAAGCCGAAGTCGTCCAGGCCGGGGACCTGGTACATCGAGGCCTTCGCCTCCTCGGTCGGCTCAACATCGAAGCTGCGGAACCGCGGCAGGCCGGTGCCGGCCGGGATGAGCTTACCGATGATGACGTTCTCCTTGAGGCCCATCAGCTGGTCGCTCTTCTGGTTGAGAGCAGCCTCGGTGAGCACGCGGGTCGTCTCCTGGAACGATGCCGCGGACAGCCATGACTCGGTCGCCAGCGACGCCTTGGTGATGCCCATGAGCTCCGGACGTCCGGCTGCGGGCTCGCCGCCCTCAGCCACCACGCGACGGTTCTCGGCGACGAACGCAGCGGACTCCACGAGGTCGCCCGGCAGCAGGTTCGTGTCACCGGAGGAGACGATCGTGTTGCGACGCAGCATCTGGCGCACGATGACCTCGATGTGCTTGGCGTGGATGTCCACACCCTGCGACACGTACACCTTCTGAACCTCGTCCACGAGGTGCTTCTGCACGGCGCGGGGACCGAGGATGCGCAGCACCTGCTTCGGGTCGACCGAGCCCTGGGAGAGCTGCTGGCCGGCCTCGATGTGGTCGCCGTCGAAGACGAGCATCGACACGCGCTTGGACAGGGTGTAGCTGACGGGCTCGGAACCGTCGTCCGGGGTGACAGTGAGCTTGCGCTGCTTGTCCGTCTCCTCGATGCTGACGCGGCCGGCGACCTCGGTGATCGGCGCGAAGCCGGCCGGGGTGCGTGCCTCGAACAGCTCCTGCACACGGGGAAGACCGTGCGTGATGTCGCCGCCGGAGGACGCGACACCACCGGAGTGGAAGGTCCGCATGGTCAGCTGCGTGCCGGGCTCACCGATCGACTGTGCGGCGATGATGCCGACGGCCTCGCCGATGTCGACGATCTGGCCGGTGGCCAGGGAGCGGCCGTAGCACATGGCGCAGGTGCCGACAGCGGAGTCACAGGTGAGCACGGAGCGGACCTTGACCTCGGTGACACCGGCGGCGACCAGCTTCTCGATGAGGACGTCGCCCACATCGGCGCCGGCTGCGGCGAGCTCGGTGCCGTCCTCCGCGAGGACCGGCTGCGCGAGGGAGCGGCCGTAGGCGGTGATCTCCACGTTCTCGGCCGGGACGACGACGCCGCCCTCCTCCACACCGATCGGCATGGTGAAGCCCTTGGTGGAGCCGCAGTCGTGCTCGCGGACGATGACGTCCTGCGAGACGTCGACCAGACGACGGGTCAGGTAGCCGGACTGGGCGGTCTTCAGAGCCGTATCCGCCAGGCCCTTACGGGAGCCGTGCGAGGCGATGAAGTACTCCAGCACCGACAGGCCCTCTCGGTAGTTCGAGAGGATCGGACGCGGGATGATCTCGCCCTTCGGGTTGTTCACCAGGCCGCGCATACCGGCGATCTGACGGATCTGCATCCAGTTGCCTCGTGCGCCCGAGTCCACCATGCGGTAGATCGAGTTGTCGCGCTCGAAGTTGGCGCGCATCGCGGCGTCCACCTCGTTGGTGGCTTCGGTCCAGATGTCGATCAGTTCGGAGTTGCGCTCCGCCTCGGACACGAGGCCGAAGTCGCGGTTCTCATCGACCTGGGCGGCCTTCGCCTCGTACTTGGCGATGATCTCCGCCTTGTTCGGCGGGGCGACCACGTCGGCCAGACCGAACGACACACCGGAGAAGGTCGACCAGTGGAAGCCGTAGGACTTCAGCGCATCCAGCGATGCGGAGACCTGCACCTTCTCGTAGCGCTCGGCCAGGGCGTTGACGATCGTGCCGAGGCGCTTCTTGCCCACCTGGCCCTGCACGAACGGGAAGTCCAGAGGCAGGGTCTCGTTGAAGTACACGGTGCCGAGGGTGGTGGTCAGGCGGATCGGGTCGCCCTCGCTCCAGCCCTCCGGCGCCTCCCAATCGGTCGGCGCGACGATGTCCTCGAAGCGGATGGTGATCGGGGCGTTGATGTGCAGCTCACCGGCGTCGAACGCCATGATCGCTTCGGCGACGGAGCCGAAGGTGCGACCGGCGCCGAGCGCGTCCTCGTTGACCGTGGTCAGGTGGTACAGACCGATGATCATGTCCTGCGCCGGCATGGTGACCGGGCGGCCGTCCGACGGCTTGAGGATGTTGTTCGAGGACAGCATGAGGATGCGGGCCTCGGCCTGCGCCTCCGCGGAGAGCGGCAGGTGCACAGCCATCTGGTCACCGTCGAAGTCAGCGTTGAACGCTGCACAGACCAGCGGGTGCAGGTGGATGGCCTTGCCCTCCACGAGCACCGGCTCGAACGCCTGGATGCCGAGGCGGTGCAGGGTGGGTGCACGGTTCAGCAGCACCGGGTGCTCGGTGATGACCTCTTCGAGGACATCCCACACCTCGGGGCGTGCGCGCTCCACCATGCGCTTGGCGGCCTTGACGTTCTGAGCGTGGCCGAGGTCGACCAGGCGCTTCATCACGAACGGCTTGAACAGCTCCAGCGCCATGCCCTTCGGCAGGCCGCACTGGTGCAGGTTCAGCTCCGGACCGTTCACAATGACGGAACGACCGGAGTAGTCCACGCGCTTGCCCAGCAGGTTCGCACGGAAGCGGCCCTGCTTGCCCTTGAGCATGTCGGACAGCGACTTCAGCGGACGGTTGCCCGGACCGGTGACCGGGCGGCCGCGGCGTCCGTTGTCGAACAGGGAGTCCACGGACTCCTGCAGCATCCGCTTCTCGTTGTTCACGATGATCTCGGGCGCACCAAGGTCCATCAGGCGCTTGAGGCGGTTGTTGCGGTTGATGACGCGACGGTACAGGTCGTTGAGGTCGGAGGTCGCGAAGCGGCCGCCGTCCAGCTGCACCATCGGGCGCAGGTCCGGCGGGATCACCGGGATCGCCTCGAGGACCATGCCTGCGGGCTGGTTGGAGGTCGACAGGAAGGAGGAGACGACCTTCAGGCGCTTCAGGGCGCGCGCCTTGCGCTGGCCCTTGCCGTTGGCGATGGTGTCGCGCAGCGTCGCGGCTTCGGCCTCGAGGTCGAAGTCCTGCAGACGCTTCTGGAGCGCACCGGCGCCCATGCCGCCCTCGAAGTACGTGCCGTAGCGCAGCTTCATGGCGCGGTACAGCTGCTCATCGCCCTCGAGGTCGGCGACCTTGAGGTTCTTGAAGCGGTCCCAGATCGCCTCGATGCGGGCGATCTCGGTGTCGTACTTCTTGCGGATCTGCGCCTGCTCGCGCTCGGAGGAGTCGCGGACCTTGCGCTTGGCGTCGGCCTTGGCACCCTCCTCCTCGAGCTGGGCGAGGTCCTTCTCGGCGGCGAGGGCGCGGTCGTTGATCGCGGCGTCGCGCTCGGAGGCGAGCTCCTTGATCTCGAGGTCATGGCGCTGCTGCAGCTCCGGCATGTCCTCGTGGCGAGCGTCCTCGTCCACCTCGGTGATCATGTACGCCGCGAAGTAGATGACCTTCTCGAGGTCCTTCGGGGCGAGGTCCAGCAGGTAGCCGAGGCGGCTCGGGACGCCCTTGAAGTACCAGATGTGGGTGACCGGGGCGGCGAGTTCGATGTGGCCCATGCGCTCACGGCGCACGGCCGACTTCGTCACCTCGACGCCGCAGCGTTCGCAGACGATCCCCTTGAAGCGGACGCGCTTGTACTTGCCGCAGTAGCACTCCCAGTCCCGGGTGGGACCGAAGATGCGCTCGCAGAAGAGGCCGTCCATCTCGGGCTTGAGGGTTCGGTAGTTGATGGTCTCTGGCTTCTTGACTTCGCCATGGGACCACGAACGGATCTCATCGGCCGTTGCGAGGCCGATTCGCAGCTCGTCAAAGTGGTTGACGTCGAGCACGTGTGTCCTTCTCTCGTTCGAAAAAAGCAGGTGAAAGTTGGATGGGTCGGGGTGTCTGAGCGGGCTCAGAGTTCCTCGACGGTGCCGACGCCCTCATGGGGACGGCGGGACAGGTCGATGCCGAGCTCCTCCGCGGCGCGGAAGACCTCCTCGTCATCCTCCGGGACCTCGACGCTGTTGCCGTCCGAGGACAGCACTTCGACGTTGAGGCAGAGCGACTGCATCTCCTTGAGGAGCACGCGGAAGGACTCCGGGATGCCCGGCTCGGGGATGTTGTCACCCTTGACGATGGCCTCGTAGACCTTCACACGTCCGTTGATGTCATCCGACTTGATGGTCAGCAGCTCCTGCAGGGCGTGAGCGGCGCCGTAGGCCTCCAGGGCCCACACCTCCATCTCACCGAAGCGCTGGCCGCCGAACTGCGCCTTACCGCCCAGCGGCTGCTGGGTGATCATCGAGTACGGGCCGGTCGAGCGTGCGTGGAGCTTGTCGTCCACCAGGTGGTGCAGCTTCAGGATGTACATGTAGCCGACCGAGACGGGGTCCGGGAACGGCTCACCGGAGCGGCCGTCGAACAGGCGGGCCTTGCCGTCGTTGCCGACGACATGGTCGCCGTCGCGGTTCGGCGAGTGCGCCTCGATCAGGCTGTTGACCTCGGGAGCGGTGAGTCCGTCGAACACGGGCACGGCCACCGGGGTGCCGGGCTCGCCCTTGTGGGACGCGACCGGCAGCTCCTTGGCGTGCTCGGACTCGGGGTCGAGCTCCCAACCGGACTTGGCGACCCAGCCGAGGTGGGTCTCCATCACCTGGCCGATGTTCATACGGCCGGGCACGCCCATCGGGTTGAGGATGATGTCCACGGGGGTGCCGTCCTCGAGGAACGGCATGTCCTCCACGGGCAGGATCTTCGCGATGACGCCCTTGTTGCCGTGACGGCCGGCGAGCTTGTCGCCGTCGGTGATCTTGCGCTTCTGCGCAATGTACACGCGGACCATCTCGTTGACGCCGGTGGGCAGGATGTCGGAGTCCTCGTCCTCATTGAACACGCGGACGCCGATGACCGTGCCGGACTCGCCGTGCGGGACGCGCAGGGAGGTGTCGCGGACCTCGCGGGCCTTCTCACCGAAGATGGCGCGCAGCAGGCGCTCCTCCGGGGTCAGCTCGGTCTCACCCTTCGGGGTCACCTTGCCGACGAGGATGTCGCCCGGCTGCACTTCTGCGCCGATGCGGATGATGCCGCGCTCGTCGAGGTCGGCGAGGACGTCCTCACCGACGTTCGGGATGTCGCGGGTGATCTCTTCCTTGCCGAGCTTGGTGTCGCGGGCGTCGACCTCGTGCTCCTCGATGTGGATCGAGGTGAGGACGTCGTCCTGGACCAGGCGCGAGGACAGGATGATGCCGTCCTCGTAGTTGTGGCCCTGCCAGGACATGAACGCCACGAGCAGGTTCTTGCCGAGCGCGAGCTCACCGGAGTCGGTGGAGGGGCCGTCGGCCAGGATGGAGCCGGCTTCGACACGGTCGCCCTCGTCGAACAGCACGCGCTGGTTGTAGCAGTTGCCGGCGTTGGAGCGCTCGAACTTGTTCACGCGGTAGGACTGCGAGGTGCCGTCGTCCGCGAGGACCTTGATGAAGTCGGCGGACAGTTCGTCGATGACACCGGCCTTCTCAGCGACGATGACGTCACCGGCGTCGACAGCGGCGCGGCGCTCCATGCCGGTGCCGACCAGCGGCATCTCGGTGCGCAGCAGCGGCACGGCCTGACGCTGCATGTTCGAGCCCATGAGGGCGCGGTTGGCGTCGTCGTGCTCAAGGAACGGAATCATGGCGGTCGCGACCGACACCATCTGACGTGCGGACACGTCCATGTAGTCGACGTCCGACGGGGCCACGAGGTCCGGCTCGCCGCCGGCGAGGCGCACCAGCACGGCTTCCTCGAGGAAGCGGCCGTCCTCATCGATCTTGGCGTTGGCCTGCGCGATGATGTGGCGGTCCTCGTCATCGGCGGTCAGGTAGACGACGTCGTCGGTGACGACACCGTCGACGACCTTGCGGTACGGGGTCTCCACGAAGCCGAACGGGTTGATGCGCGCGAAGGTGGCGAGCGAGCCGATCAGGCCGATGTTGGGGCCTTCCGGGGTCTCGATCGGGCACATGCGGCCGTAGTGGGACGGGTGGACGTCGCGCACTTCCATGCCTGCGCGGTCACGGGACAGACCGCCCGGGCCCAGCGCCGAGAGGCGGCGCTTGTGGGTGAGGCCCGACAGCGGGTTGTTCTGGTCCATGAACTGCGACAGCTGGGAGGTTCCGAAGAACTCCTTGATCGCAGCGGTGACCGGGCGGATGTTGATCAGGGTCAGCGGCGTGATCGCCTCGACGTCCTGCGTGGTCATGCGCTCACGGACGACGCGCTCCATGCGGGACAGGCCGGTGCGGACCTGGTTCTGGATCAGTTCGCCGACCGCGCGGATGCGGCGGTTGCCGAAGTGGTCGATGTCGTCGGTCTCCACGCGCACCGTGCGGCCGCCTTCGGCGGTGAACTCGGTGAGGCCCGCGTGCAGGGCGACGATGTACTTGATGGTGGTGACGATGTCCTCAACGTTGAGAACGCTCTCGGAGAGGCTGACCTCCAGGCCGAGCTTCTTGCCGATCTTGTAGCGGCCGACCTTCGCGAGGTCGTAGCGCTTCTCGTTGAAGAACATGTTGTTGAGCATCGTCTCGCCCGCATCGCGGCTGGGCGGCTCGCCCGGGCGCTGCTTGCGGTAGATGTCCATGAGCGCTTCGTCCTGCGAGGAGATCCTGTCCTTCTCCAGGGTGGAGCGGATCGACTCGAACTCGCCGAACTCCTCGAGGATCTCAGCCTTGGACATGCCGAGGGCCTGCAGGAGGGTGGTGACGGACTGCTTGCGCTTGCGGTCGATGCGGACGCCGACCTGGTCGCGCTTGTCGACCTCGAACTCGAGCCATGCGCCGCGGCTCGGGATGATCTTCGCGTTGAAGATGTGCTTGTCGCTGGTCTTGTCGATGGACTCTTCGAAGTACACGCCCGGGGAGCGGACCAGCTGGGAGACGACGACGCGCTCGGTGCCGTTGATGATGAACGTACCCTTGTCGGTCATGAGCGGGAAGTCGCCCATGAAGACCGTCTGGGTCTTGATCTCATCGGTCTCGTGGTTCATGAACTCCGCAGTGACGTACAGCGGTGCGGAGTAGGTGAGGTCCTTGTCCTTGCACTCCTCGACCGTGTAGGTCGGGGCCTCGAAGGAGTGGTTGCGGAAGGACAGCGACATGTTGCCGGCGATGTCCTCGATGGGGGAGATCTCTTCGAAGATGTCCGCGAGACCGGAGGTCTGGGGGACGTCTTCGCGACCGGCGGCGGCCGCTGCGGCGGCGCGCTCCTCCCAGTTCTCGTTGCCGAGAAGCCAGTCGAACGAGCTGGTCTGCAGACTCAGAAGGTCAGGTACTTCAATGGGGTCGCCGAGCTTTGCGAACGTCACGCGAGGCGACTGCGTCAGCTGGGCTGTGGTCTTCTTCAGATCGGTGCTCGAGGCAGCCAAGGGTGATCCTTCCACGGGCCGAGGATGAATGGGCGCCGCTGCTGTGACCGCACCCACCTTCTCGACCAACCCCGCTATATGAGTCGAATTCTGAAAATGGGCGCGCTGATCACTGGGCGCAAAGAACCAGCATAAGCCGCGCCCGATACCCCGTAAAGGGGCCCCGCGGAAAATGTGACGGCCGTTATCCCTGACACACTCGCTCCTGCGCGCCCCGCAGCCGGTGCGGCTGGCGCCCGGGGCGCCGCTGGGAGGCCGACGGCTTCCGCGGCTCGGCAGAGCGAAGCGGCGGGCCCCGTGGGCGCCGCCGCTTCCGGAACGGGAGGTCAGCCGTTCATATGCTCCTCGAGCGCACTCGCGTACTTCAGCGCAGAGGCCTCATCGAGGTTGATGGCGAGGATGTAGCCGTGTTCGGTGCCCTTGTCCACGCCGGACATGAGCATGGTGAGCTTCTGCTCGCCGAGGGTCATGGTGGTGAAGGACGTGTTGGGGTTGTTCCCGAGCTGTTTGACGGTGGCCTTCGCCGCGCCGCCCTGGCCGGACATCTCCTCCGTGCATGCGGCGGCGACTTCCTTCAGGGGGTCGAACAGTGTGGTGTCCTCGTTGGTGGTGGCGAGTGCGGAGACCACGGTCGGCTCATCGGTTGCGCCGTCGACGGCCTCAGCACTGAAGTCACCGTCGTAGTTGACGACGACGAGGCCCGTGGCGTCCTGCTTGGAGTTGTTGACTCCGTCGATCGCCGCCTGGCATGCGGGCGGGATGTCGACGCCGTCGAGGGTGTAGGTCATGGTGAAGTCGAGAGGCTGGTCTGGGCTGGGGGAGCTCTGCTCCTGGACTGAGGCCTTCACGTTCGTGCCGATGCCGATGTCCTCGGCCATCATCGCGCCGTCGGGGCCGCCGGAGGAGTCGTCGGACGGGCTCGCATCATCGGACGGGCTCGCATCATCGGACGGTGTCGCGTCGTCGCTCGGGGCGGCGTCATCCGACGGGCTCTGGTCGCCCGCGGGGGTGGATCCGTCAACCTCGTCGCTCGCTGTCTCACTGGGCTTCTCGGTGGGGTCCGCCTCGCTGCCGAAGCCGCTGATCGCACCGCAGCCGGTGAACAGCAGCGCGGAGGCGGCGAGCGCGGTGGCGGCGGTGACGCTGCGGCGCACCGTACGGGTGCGGCCAGCGCGGGTGCGTCCGGGACGGGTGAGGACTGAGCGGGTCATGGGATCTCCTGGTGGTCGGGCCCGTCGGCGCCGCTGCAGACAGCGGCCCGGGGCTGAGCGATTGAGCCCATCATCTCCCAGCGCATCCCTCGCCGCCACCGGAACGAGCGGGTACCCGTGCCCCTGGAGACCTCTCCCCCGCCGGCCGCACACGCTGCGGCCCGACGGATGCCTGCGCGCTCCGATGCCGCCCATACAGGAACCGCCCGCCTCCTCATGGGAGGCGGGCGGTTCCGTCACGAGCATCGGGCGCTGTTCGTGCCCGGTCGGCTCGGGGTCAGGCTGCGCTTCTCAGCGCGGAGGTCACTTGACCTCGACAGCGGCGCCTGCGCCCTCGAGCTGCTCCTTGGCCTTGTCGGCGGCGTCCTGGTCGACACCCTCGAGGACCGGCTTCGGTGCGCCGTCGACGAGCTCCTTGGCCTCCTTGAGGCCGAGGCCGGTGAGGGCACGGACTTCCTTGATCACGGCGATCTTGGCGGAGCCGGCGGAGCTGAGGATGACGTCGAACTCGGTCTTCTCCTCAGCGGCGCCACCGGCGTCGCCGCCTGCAGCGCCACCGGCTGCAGCGACGGCCACGGGAGCGGCGGCCTCAACGTCGAAGACCTCCTCGAACTCCTTGACGAACTCGGAGAGCTCGATGAGGGTCATTTCCTTGAAAGCTTCGATGAGCTCGTCCTTGGTGAGCTTAGCCATGGGGCTTAGTCCTTCCTAAGTTGGGGTGGTGCACGCAGCACCGTTTCGTCAGAGTGTCAGGCGTCTTCGTTCTTGGCACGCAGAGCGTCGACGGTGCGGGCGGTCTTCGTGAGCGGTGCGTTGAAGACTGCCGCGGCCTTGGACATGGATGCCTTGAGGGCACCGGCCGCCTTGGCCAGAAGAACCTCGCGGGACTCCAGGTCTGCGAGCTTCTTGACATCGTCAGCCGTGAGAGCGGAGCCCTCGAAGTAGCCGGACTTGACGATCAGCTGTGGGTTTTCCTTGGCAAAGTCACGCATGGCCTTTGCCGGTTCGACCGGCTCGCCCTTGATGAAGGCGATAGCGGTCGGGCCATTGAGCTCGCCGTGGAAAGCATCGACTCCTGCTTCCTTGGCGGCGATCTCAGCCAGCGTGTTCTTCACCACGGCGTAGGTGGTATCAGCACCGAGCGAACGGCGCAGCGTCTGCAGCTGCCCCACGCTCAGGCCGCGGTACTCGGTCAGGATCGCTGCGCTGGACTCGCGGAACAGATCCGCGACCTCAGCAACAGCTGCTGCCTTGTCAGGCCTCGCCATGGCCCTCCTTCCAGAGGTTGTGCTGCCGGCCTTGAAGGATTCGTGTCCCGCAGCATAAGAAAAGCCCCGACGCAGGCGTCGAGGCTCATCGCCCACTGGAGTCCAGCCCCGGTGTGCGGAAGAATCGTCACCTGCGCAGGCCGTTCCTCAGTGCGACTGGGAAACCTTCGGTCGATCCTGATGGCAGGAGCGACGACCGGCGGTCTTCGGTAGCTGTCACACTACCCGATCCCGTCGCCTTCTCCCACCCCGATGTGGCGCGGATCAAATGCGACCCGGCAGCCCGCGGGGACGACCCGGGGAGGCGACGGCCCGTGGGCACCGCTTGAGCGGATTGTTCAACAACTGCTAGTGTCGTGCGACTACGCGACCCAGTGTGACCCCTCTCACCCCTCCAATGGAACGGACGGTCAATGTCCAGCACTCCCTCCCAGACCGACGCAGCCGCCCACAGCAGCGACGACCGCACAGCCCGCCGCGGCCGCCGGACAGCGCTCCTCGGCGCCATGTTCCTCATGGCCACCAGCGCCATCGGTCCCGGCTTCATCACCCAGACCACCGTGTTCACGGCGCAGCTCGGCGCCGCGTTCGCCTTCGCGATCCTCGTCTCGATCCTGATCGACATCGCCGTCCAGCTGAACGTGTGGAAGATCCTCGGCATCTCCGGCCTGCGCGCCCAGGAGCTCTGCAACCGGGTCCTGCCCGGCGCCGGCTGGGTGCTCGCCGCCCTCGTCTTCATCGGCGGCGCGGTGTTCAACATCGGCAACATCGCCGGCACCGGCCTCGGCCTCAACGCCATGCTGGGCCTCGACCCGACCATCGGCGGCGGCGTCTCCGCCGTCCTCGCCATCCTCATCTTCCTGTCCAAGCGGGCCGGGCTCGCCCTGGACCGCATCGTGGTCATCCTCGGCGCCGTGATGATCCTGCTGATGATCTACGTGGCAGTCGTGTCCGCTCCCCCGGTCGGTGAGGCGCTGAAGAACACCGTACTGCCGGAGCAGGTCGACTTCCTCATCATCTCCACTCTCATCGGCGGCACCGTCGGCGGCTACATCACCTACTCCGGTGCCCACCGCATGATCGACTCCGGCGTCACCGGCCCCGAATCGGATCGGGAGATCACCCGCAGCTCGGTGGTCGGCATCCTCGTCACCTGCGTGATGCGCGTGCTGCTGTTCCTTGCGATCTTCGGCGTGGTCGCCGGTGGTGTCGCGCTCGCCGGTGACAACATGGCCGCCGACGCGTTCCAGGCCGCGGCCGGGCAGATCGGCCTGCGCCTGTTCGGCGTGGTGCTGTGGAGCGCCGCCCTCACGTCCGTGATCGGCGCGTCCTTCACCTCCATCTCCTTCATCACCGCCCAGGCCACCGCGGCGCGCACCCGCAACCTGATGACGGTCGCGTTCATCGCGGTGTGCGGCATCCTGTTCGTGGTGCTCGGCCAGGCCCCGCAGGCACTGCTGATCTTCGCGGGTGCGTTCAACGCCCTGATCCTGCCGTTCGGCCTCGCGATCCTGCTGTACGCCGGGTGGCGCCGCCGCGACCTGCTGCACGGCTACCGCTACCCCGCCTGGCTGCTGCTGCTCGGTGTCCTCGCCTGGCTGGTGTCCCTCGGCCTCGCCTGGACCTCGCTCGCGAAGATCCCCGGCATCTTCGCCTGAGAAGGAGACCAGCCATGCGCGCAGAATCCGTCGGCCCCGCGGACCGCGACGCGCAGCCCGCCGCCGCGCCGGATGCGTCGGCCCCCGCGCAAGCGGCCGGACCTGCTTCCGACTCCCCCGGCGGCGACTGGGCGGACCTGTCACCGGCCGATGCGCGTTCGCGCTTCCGCGCCGGCGAGGTGCGCCCCACCTCCGGGATCGCCGACGCCTTCGCGCAGGCCAACCTGATCGCGGTCCCACAGGAGCTCGCCTTCGACGTCCTTTTGTTCGCGCAGCGCAACCCCAAGCCCTGCCCCGTTCTCGGCGTGCTGGAGCCCGGGCAGGTCACCAGCGATCTGCTCGCCGGCGGGGACATCCGCACCGACATCCCGCGCTACCGCGTCTTCGAGAACGGGGTGGAGGTCGCGCGGCCGACGGATGCCACCGACTATTGGCGCGAGGACCTGGTGGCGTTCCTCGTGGGCTGCTCGTTCACGTTCGAACGGGCCCTGCTGGAGGGCGGGATCGCGCTCGCGCACCAGGACCAGGGCGTAAACGTGCCGATGTTCCGCACCACGCGCCGCTGCGCATCAGGGGGCCGGATCGGCGGGCCGCTGGTGGTGTCCATGCGGCCCATCCCCGCCTCCCAGGTGGCCGACGCGGTCCGCATCACCTCCCGCTACCCCGCCGTGCACGGCGCCCCGGTGCATGTGGGCTCCCCGTCGGAGCTGGGGATCGCCGACCTGTCCCGACCCGATTTCGGTGACCCGGTGGACATCCCCGCCGGGCACATCCCCGTGTTCTGGGCCTGCGGGGTCACGCCGCAGGCAGCGGTGATGGAATCGCGGCCGTCGTTCGCGATCGCGCACGACCCGGGGCACATGCTGATCACGGACGCCCGCGACAGCGACTACCTCGTGCCCTGACCGCGGCTGCTGGGCGCCGCACGGGCGCGTGGCCCGCGCGCCCTAGCGGCGGGGTGCCTGAGCGCCGTAGCCGAGGAAGTCGAGGACCTCGGTGCGCGCATCCACGAGGTAGCGGCGCAGCTCCTCCGCGGCGTCTCGGCGGCGTCCCTGCATCACCATCGCCCACAGCTCGGCGTTGCGGTGCACATAGTTCGCGTGGAACGTGGGGCTGTAATCCTTGCACAGGAACATCAGCCGCATCCGCGCCAGCAGCTGATCCATCGCCCCCATCACGATGGTGGACCCGGTCATCTGCACCAGACCGTCGTGGAACAGCTGGTTCTGGTCGCCCACATCGTGCATGCGCCCCTCGCCCAGCGCCTCCTGTGCGGCGGCGAGGACGCTCTCCTGCCGGGCGGCCAGCTGATCCGTGACCTCACCCCACAGGACGGCGCTGGGCTCCACCGCGAGCCGCGCTTCGTAGATCTCCCGCACGTCCGCTTGGTCCGGCCGGGCGACGCACACGCCCCGGTGCGGCCGCCGATCGATCAGGTTCTCCTGCGCGAGAGTCGCGAACGCCTCCCGCAGCGTATTGCGGGAGATGCCGAGCTCCGCCGCCACCGCCACCTCGGACAGCTTCGACCCGGGCAGGAGCCGGCCCGCGGAGATCTGGGCGCGCAGCGACGCGGCCGCCCGGCTCGAGGCCGAGCGGGTGTCACGGTGGGGCGGGCGAGCGGTCATGCGATCCTCGCGATCTCCTGACCGCGCGTCAGCGCTTCCCCGTCGCTGATGTCGGCGCGGGTGAGGCGTCCGGCGCGGTGCGCGCGCACCGTCGTCTCCATCTTCATCGCCTCCATCACGAGCACGGCGTCGCCGTCCTCGACCTCGGCGCCGTCCTCCACGGACCAGGACACGACGGTGCCGGACATCGGTGCGGTCAGCTGCGACTCATCGCGCTCCTGGGACCCGTCGGCCCCCTCGCCGCCGGCGGCGCCGCCATCGGCACCACCAGCGCCGCCCTGACCGCCCCCGCCGCTGAGCAGGGCGCGGTGCAGATCCGCGGGCAGACCGAGCTGCACGGCCCGGCCGTCGATGTCGATCATCACGGTGGTGCGGGTGCGCTCCGGCGCGGCCGCGTACGGCGAGGTCTCCAAGTCCGGCGCGAACTCCGACTCGATCCAGGTGGTGAACACGCCGAAGCGATCAGCGGCGGTGTAGGCGGGGTGGTCCATGACCGCGCGGTGGAACGGCACCACGGTGGGCAGGCCCTCGATCCGCAGTTCCGCAAGAGCGGTGCGGGCTCGCCGGATCGCCTGCTGCCGGTCCTCACCCCACACGATCAGCTTCGCCAGCAGGGAGTCGTACTCCGCGGGGACGGTGAAGCCACTGCGCACACCGGTGTCCACGCGGACCCCGAGACCCGTCGGCGCCTCGAACACCTCCACCAGGCCGGGGGTGGGCACGAAGCCGAGTGCAGGATCCTCCGCGTTCAGCCGGAACTCGAACGCGTGGCCCGACGGCTGCGGGTCCTCACTGACGCTGAGCCGCTCGCCCGCCGCGATGCGCAGCTGCTCGCGCACCAGGTCCACCCCGCTGGTCGCCTCGGTGACGGGATGCTCCACCTGCAGGCGGGTGTTCACTTCGAGGAAGGAGATGACACCGTCCTCGGAGACGAGGTACTCCACCGTGCCGGCGCCGACGTACCCGGCCTCACGGGCGATCGCGCGGGCCGAATCGTGGATGCGCATCCGCTGCTCATCGGTGAGGAACGGCGCCGGGGCCTCCTCCACGAGCTTCTGGTGGCGGCGCTGCAGGGAGCAGTCGCGAGTGCCGATGACTGCGACGCTGCCGTGGGTGTCGGCGAGCAGCTGCGCCTCCACATGGCGGGGCCGGTCGAGGAACCGCTCCACGAAGCATTCGCCGCGGCCGAACGCGGCGGTCGCCTCGCGGGTCGCGGAGAGGAAAGCATCCTCCACCTCATCCATGGTGCGGGCGATGCGCATGCCGCGGCCGCCGCCGCCGAACGCCGCCTTGATCGCGATCGGCAGGCCGTGCTCCTCGGCGAACTCGCGCACCTGAGCGGCGTCCTTCGCGGGCCCGTCGGTGCCGGGCACGAGGGGCGCACCGACGCGCACGGCGACCTCGCGGGCGGCGACCTTGTCACCGAGCGTGGCGATGACGTCGGCGCTGGGCCCGATCCAGGTGAGGCCGGCGTCGACCACGGCGCGGGCGAAGTCGGCGTTCTCCGACAGGAACCCGTAGCCGGGGTGGACCGCGTCGGCGCCGGAGCGGCGGGCGATCTCGAGGATCTTCTCCTGGTCGAGGTAGGTCTCGGCGGGGGCGGAGCCGTTCAGCGCGTAGGCCTCGTCGGCGAGGGTCGTGTGCATCGCGTCGGCGTCCGGGTCCGAGAACACGGTGATCGAAGTGAGGCCTGAGTCGGAGCAGGCGCGGATGATGCGGACCGCGATCTCGCCTCGGTTGGCGATCAGGACCTTCTTCATGCGTTCTCTCCTACGGGTCGGGGGGAGTCTGCGAGCTCGAAGCGCACATGCGCTCCGGGCGGGAGCTGTCCGGCCAGCGGCAGGTCCTCCGGCACTACGACGGCGATCACGGGGTAGCCGCCGGTCACGGGATGGTCGGAGAGGAACAGCACGGGCACGCCCGAGTGCGGCACCTGGAGGGAACCGGTGACAGCGCCTTCGCTGGCGAGTTCGCCGTCGCGGGCGCGAGTGAGGCCGCCGCCGGCGGGTTCGTCGAAGCGGACGCCGACGCGGTTCGACTGGTTCGACACCACCCAGGTGCGGGAGGTCAGCTCCTGCATCGCCTCGGGGGTGAACCAGTCGTCGCGCGGGCCGGGCAGGATCCGCAGCACCGCCGTGTCGTCCCGCGGGGGCAGCGACACCGCCGGCTCGGCCCGGTCCTCCGGGTCGGGCAGGACCGGCAGCGACCCGGTGGTGGGGGCGCTGACGGCGGGGACTTCGGGGGCGCCGACGTGTCCGCCGCGGCGGTGCACGGCGAGGACGTCCCCGGCGGCGAGGGGCTCGGCGCCGATGCCGGAGATGATGTCGCGGGAGGCGGAGCCGAGCACCACGGGCACGTCGAAGCCGCCGCGGACCGCGACGTAGGTGCGCAGTCCCGTGGTCGGCATGTCGATGCGGAGGGTCTCCCCGTCGTACAGGGGGATCGCGGACCAGCGCACTGCGGTGCGCGTCCCGTTCGGCCCGTCGATGCGGAGGGGGCCGGCGGCGCCGGTGACGGAGACGACGTGGTGGCCGCGGGCGGTCAGCGCGAAGCCGTCCAGGAGCGCTTCGACGACGGCGCAGCGGGCGTCGTTCCCGACGAGGCGGTTCGCCTGGCGGGCGGACGCGCGGTCCACCGCACCGGAGGCGACGACGCCGAGGTCGCCGTGCCCGGGCCGCCCCATGTCCTGCATGAGTGCCTGCATCCCCGGGTCGGTGACTTCCAGGGCGTAGTCGGCGTCGGGCCGGCTGGCGGTGACGGGGCGCTGCGGGACCGCCGGGAGCTGCGAGGGGTCCGCGGCGGGCTCGTCCTGGTGGGCTGCCGACGGGTCCTGCACACGGATCTGTTCGGTGACGGCGCGGTAGCGGACCGTGTCACCAGGACGGATCAGCGACGGCTCCTCCCGGCCGAGGTCCCACAGGACCGCGTCGGTGTGTCCGATCAGCTGCCAGCCGCCCGGCGACTTCTGTGGGTACACCGCGGAGAACGCCCCGGCGAGGGCCACCGACCCTGCGGGCACGGCGGGGCGCGGGGAGGTGCGGCGCGGCACCTGCAGGGGGTCACCGTCGGCCGCCAGGTAGACGAAACCGGGGGCGAAGCCGCCGAACGCGGCGGTCCACTCGGCACCCGTGTGGGCGGCGATGACCCCGTCGGCTCCGAGGCCGGTGAGCTCCCCGACCTCCCGGAGGTCCTCCCCGCTGTAGACCACGTCGATGTCGATGATCCGGCCCGCGACGGCCGCCCGTTCATCGAGCTGCAGCTGCTGGAGCGCGTCGGCCCCCTCTGCGGCGCGGGGCGCGGACTCGAACTCCACCAGCACGGTCTCGGCGGCAGCGAGCACCTGCACCTGGCCCGGCAGCGGATGCTGGGACAGGTGGGCGTGCAGGCGCATCACCTCGGGCAGGTCCGTGCACTCCACGAGGAACGCACGGGCACCGGCCCAGCGCAGCGGGCGGCTCATGCGAACGCCTCGATCCGGATGCCGGCGGCTTCCAGCCCGGCGCGGACCTGCCCGGCCATGGCGGCGGCGCCGGGGGTGTCGCCGTGCAGGCAGATGCTGTCGGCAGCGATGCGGATGTCGGTGCCGTCGATGGCAGTGAGGGTGCCGGTCCGCACGAGCCGCACCATGCGCTCGGTGACGGCGTCGCCGTCATGCAGAACCGCACCCGCTTCCCGGCGGGACACCAGGGTCCCCTCCGGGGTGTAGGCGCGGTCGGCGAACGCTTCGGCGACGCCGCGCAGCCCAGCGGCCTCCGCCTTCTGCAGGGCGATCGAGCCCGGCAGGAGCAGCAGAGCGAGATCGGGGCTGAACGCGCGGACGGCGTCCACCACCGCCTGCGCGTGCTGCTCATGGTGGACGATCGTGTTGTAGAGGGCGCCGTGCGGCTTCACGTAGCGGACTTCGCCGCCTTCGCGGCGGGCCACGGCGTCGAGGGCGCCGAGCTGGTAGAGGACGTCGTCGGCCAGTTCGGTGGGTGAGCAGTCCAGGAAGCGGCGCCCGAAGCCGACGAGGTCGCGGTAGGCGACATGCGCGCCGATGGTCGCACCGGCTGCGACCGCGCTGCGGCAGGTGGCGGCCATGACGCTGGGGTCGCCGGCGTGGAAGCCGCAGGCGATGTTGGCGCTGGAGACGGCGGCGAGCACGGCGGCGTCATCGCCCATTGTCCAGCTGCCGAAGGATTCACCGACGTCACTGTTGAGATCGATGACGCTCACGGGGGGACCTCCGAGGGATCGTGCGTTCGCAGAGCGGGGGCATCCGCGAATTGTTCAACGATCCTACGGCATCACGGTCCTCCCCGTGAGGCGGACCACGTGGCGGTCAGGCGACGTCGGCGGGCTCGCTGCCCTGCTCAGCCCTCTCCATGGAGGCCTTGCCTTCGCGCTCACGCTGGTCGATGTCGTCCATCTTCGACTGCACCCACGGTGCGATCACGAACATGCCGACGCTCACCACGAGCGTCACCACACCGAGCATCGTGTAGAAGACGCCGTCGCCCACGCCGCTGGCCATCTGGATGACCACCGAGGTCAGGCCCATGCCCACCGCCGGGGCCAGCAGCCACAGCGTCATCGTCTGCGACGCGAAGTAGCGCGGCGCCAGCTTCGTCGTGACGGACAGACCCACCGGGTTCATGAACAGCTCCGCGACGGTCTGCACGAAGAACACGGCGGCGAGGAACCAGAACGGCGCGAGCGCGGCGCCTCCCGGCCAGGTGCTGAAGCCGTAGCCCATCATCAGCGCGGACACACCGATGATGACCAGGGATATCGCGAACTTGGCGGCCGTGTTCGGGAAGCGTCCGGCACGGCGGGTGAACAGCCAGCCGAGGACCGGTGCGAGCAGCAGCACGAACAGCGGGTTGAACGACTGGTACATCGCCGGCGCCAGCTCGAACAGGCCGAACACGCTGCGGTCCGTGTTGTCCAGCGCGAAGGTGGCCATCTTGCCGGCCGCCTGCTCGAAGATCACCACGAACAGCACGTTGCCCACCCACAGGGGCGTGAACGCGCTGAGGTGCGACCGCTCCTGCGCCGTGACGCGGGGGCTGCGGAACATGGTGAGGAAGTAGCCGAGCGCGGTCACGAAGGCGAAGATGAACAGGGACCAGGAGATCGCACCGACCAGCGGGTCCTCGGAGTCGGCGAACACCACGAGGGAGAAGAACGCGACGAGGCCACCGGCGAGGGCCACGATTCCGAGTCCCAGCAGGGCCATCTTCTTTCCCTCGCCCGGCTGCAGCGGGTTCGGGATGGTGAACGCGAATTCGCCGAGGCGGCGGCGGCCGTAGAAGAACGCGATGAGGGCGAACGCCATTCCGACCGCGGCGGCCATGAAGGCGATGTGGTAGCCGAACATGCCGCGGAGGAAGGAGATCAGCAGCGGCGCTACGAGGGAGCCCACGTTGATCGACATGTAGAAGTACTGGAACCCCTGGTCGCGGCGCGGGTCGTTCTTGTCATACAGGCCTCCCACCACGGTCGACAGGTTCGGCTTGATGAAGCCGGTGCCGATGGCGATGAGGATCAGACCCACCCACGAGGTGGGGACGCTGGGGATGGCGAGGACCACGTGGCCCGCCATGATGACGGAGCCGCCCACGAGGGTGGACATCCAGGGGCCGAGGACACGGTCGGCGACGATGCCGCCGGGGATCGTCATGAGCAGCACCGCGGCGCCGTAGGCGGAGACGACCACCTGGCCGGCGGTGGTGGACAGTCCCAGGCCCTGGTTGGCGAGGGTGTCGGTGAGGAAGTACAGGAGGATGGCGCGCATCCCGAACCAGGAGAAGCGCTCCCACATCTCGACCTGCAGCATCCACGGCAGGCCGCCGGGGTGGCCGATGAACGAGCGGTCGTTCACGGACGGACCGGTGCGCAGTCCCTCGGGGACGTACGCGGCGCGGCGGGAGATGGTCTCCTCGCCGATTGCCGTGCCTGCTTCGTTGCGGGCAGTGGACATGGAGGGTGTCCTTTCCGAGCGGACCGACGCGGGGTGTGCGTCGGTTCTGAGTGGAGGGTCGTCGCGGCCGGGTGGGCCGCGCTTCGAGTGAATCATGCGCCGCCGCCGGCCGACGGGGTCAGGAGTCCCGATGGCGCGGACTGTGCCCGCCCTCACAGCGGGGCGGCTGCGATACGGACGAGCCCCGCTCTGCAGATGCAGAGCGGGGCTCGTGTGAGGGGACGACGGGGGCTCAGGCCTCCGGGGTCTCCTCGGTGAGGTTGCGGGTGCGGTTGACGTCGATCGCGATGCCCGGGCCCATGGTGGTGGACATGGTGATCTTCGAGATGTAGCGACCCTTGGCGCTGGCCGGCTTGAGTCGCAGGATCTCCTCGAGCGCTGCCACGTAGTTCTCGATCAGCTGGGTGTCGGTGAAGGACGCCTTGCCGATGATGAAGTGCAGGTTCGAGGCGCGGTCCACGCGGAACTCGATCTTGCCGCCCTTGATGTCCTCCACAGCCTTGGCGGTGTCCATCGTGACCGTGCCGGTCTTCGGGTTCGGCATGAGGCCGCGGGGGCCGAGCACGCGGCCGAGTCGGCCGACCTTGCCCATGAGGTTCGGGGTGGCCACAGCGGCGTCGAAGTCGGTCCAGCCGCCGGCGACCTTCTCGATGAGCTCGTCATCGCCGACCTCATCGGCGCCTGCTGCGCGTGCAGCCTCGGCCTGGGGGCCGGTGGCGAACACGATCACGCGGGCGGTCTTGCCGGTGCCGTGGGGCAGGTTGACGGTGCCGCGCACCATCTGGTCCGCCTTGCGGGGGTCGACGCCGAGGCGCATGGCGACCTCGACGGCGGCGTCGAACTTGGTGACGGAGGTCTTCTGGGCGAGGCGCACAGCGTCGAGCGGGGCGTAGAACTGCTCGCGGTCGATCTTGGCGACTGCGTCCTGGTAAGCCTTGGAACGGTTAGCCATCGTGTATCAGCCCTCCACCGTGATGCCCATGGAACGCGCGGTTCCGGCCACGATCTTCGCGGCTGCATCGATATCGTTTGCGGTGAGATCCGGCATCTTCGTCTCCGCGATCTC
Organism: Helcobacillus sp. ACRRO; assembly: GCF_022347125.1. Taxonomy (NCBI): domain Bacteria; kingdom Bacillati; phylum Actinomycetota; class Actinomycetes; order Micrococcales; family Dermabacteraceae; genus Helcobacillus; species Helcobacillus sp. ACRRO. Next base: position 21,719 of record NZ_JAKRNG010000002.1, on the reverse strand, counting down.
CTTGACCTGCGCCATGGTCAGCTTGCCGACCTTGTCGGTGTGCGGCACAGCCGAGCCCTTGTCGAGGCCAGCGGCCTTCAGGATCAGCTTCGCTGCCGGCGGGGTCTTGGTGATGAACGTGAACGAGCGGTCCTCGTACACGGTGATCTCGACGGGGATGACGTTGCCGCGCTGGGACTCGGTGGCAGCGTTGTACGCCTTGGTGAACTCAACGATGTTCACACCGGCGGCACCGAGGGCGGGGCCGATCGGCGGCGCAGGCGTGGCCTGGCCGGCCTGGATCTGGAGCTTGATGACGCTCGAGACCTTCTTCTTGGGAGCCATTGCTCTTCCTTACTGTGTTGTGGTTCGGGCGGAGTCCGGCAGGACCCCTCCCACGTACGACTCGCGGTGGATCAGATCTTGGCGACCTGGTCGAACGCGAGCTCGACCGGGGTTTCGCGTCCGAAGATGGCCACGAGGACCCGGAGCTTCTGGTTGGTCGAATCGATCTCCGAGATGGTGGCGGGCATCGTCTCGAACGGACCGTCCATGACGGTCACCGACTCACCGACGCTGAACGCCGGAACAGCGGCGCTCTTGGACGCCTTCGCACTCGAGGACTTCTTCTTCTCCGGCAGGTTCACCGACGGAGCCAGCATCGAGTAGATCTCATCGAACGACAGCGGAACAGGATCCGTGGCGTTTCCCACGAATCCGGTGACGCCGGGAGTGTCGCGGACCACGCGCCAGGACGCTTCGGTGAAGTCCATGCGCACCAGGACGTATCCGGGCATGCGCACGCGGCGGACGATCTTCTTCTGACCGTTCTTGACCTCCGCGGCGTCCTCCATCGGGACCTCGATCTGGAAGATGAACTCCTCCATGTCCTGGGTCTCGATACGAGTGGTCAGCTGCGTCTTCACGCGGTTCTCGTGACCGGAGTAGGAGTGCACGACGTACCACTCACCCGGGGCACTGCGCAGATGGCGCTTGAGCGCCACGGTGGGGTCCTCGACAGTGGACTCGGAGTCGGCATCGAGAACAGCCGGGGCATCGTCCTCGTCGGCAGCGACCCCGTCAGCGACGTCTGCGGAGACCTCGTCGACGGAGGCCTCGTCGACTGCGGGCACGTCAGCAGCCTCGTCGGCTGCGGGCTGCTCGGCGGCGGTGTCCTCAGCGGCGGCCTGCTCCAGAGCGCTCTCGTCGGCGCCGGTGAGGGCGTCGTCGGTGGTCATGTCATCGGACACGGATGAACCAACTTCCTTTGCTATCGGTGAGTTCGCGGCTGCGTCAGCCCACGAAGACAAGACGGCTGAGCGCGGCGAACGCGAAGTCCAGGCCAAAGATCAGCGCGATCATGACGACCACGAAGAGGACCACGATCACTGAGTAGGAAGCGAGTTCGCGACCCGTGGGGGTGACCACCTTGCGCACCTCCGCGAAGACTTCGCGGATGAAGGTCAGCAGCGCCGTGATCGGGTTCCTGCTGCGAACGGGTTCGTTCTCGAAGTCGCCCCGCGTGCGGTCCGTCTCCAGTTGTGACATAGAAACCTCGGTCCGTCGTGGGTCTGTGTGCATCGTGAGGCGGATAGTAGCAGGGCAGACAGGATTCGAACCTGCAACCGACGGTTTTGGAGACCGTTGCGCTACCAATTGCGCCACTGCCCTGTGTCCGGACGTATCCGAACGCGGCCACCGCGTGAGTGACCGCCATCGATCATACGCACATCCGGGGCCCCGGGGCGAATCCTTCGGCCGAGTGTGAGCAAGCATGCAGGATTCCCCAGCTGCATGCGGGGTGCTCTGGAACAATGACAGAGCCCTCATCTGTGCCCCGTGACCACCGGAAAGGTGCTGACCTCCATGACTGCTCCCTCTCGCCGTCTCTCCCAGCGCATCGGCTCCATCGCCGAGTCCGCCACCCTCGCCGTGGATGCGAAGGCCAAGGCGCTGAAGGCCGCCGGCCATCCCGTCATCGGGTTCGGCGCCGGGGAGCCCGACTTCCCCACCCCGCCGCACATCGTGGAGGCGGCGAAGGAAGCCGTTATGGACCCGAAGAACCACCGCTACTCCCCCGCCGCCGGTCTGCCGGAGCTGCGCGAGGCCGTCGCCGAGGCCGCGAAGACGTACAGCGGCGTGGAGGCGGACGCCTCCCAGGTGCTCATCACCAACGGCGGCAAGCAGGCCGTCTACCAGGCGTTCGCCGCACTGATCGACCCGGGCGACGAAGTCATCGTCCCCGCCCCGTTCTGGACCTCCTACCCGGAGGGCATCCGCCTCGCCGGCGGCACCCCCGTCAGCGTCTTCTCCGGCGCCGACCAGGACTACCTACCGACGGCTGCGCAGCTGGAGTCGGTCCGCACCGACCGCACGAAGGCCGTGCTGATCTGCTCGCCGTCGAACCCGACGGGGTCCGTGCTGAGCCGCGCCCAGATGGAGGAGATCGGCCGCTGGGCGCTGGAGAACGGCCTGTGGGTCATCACCGATGAGATCTACCAGCACCTCACCTACGAGGGCACCGAGTTCACCTCCGTGCTGCAGGCCGTGCCGGAGCTCGCGGATCAGACCGTTGTCCTCAACGGCGTCGCCAAGACGTTCGCGATGACGGGCTGGCGGGTGGGCTGGATGATCGCCCCGAAGGACATCCTGACCGGCGCCGCCAACATGCAGAGCCACCTCACCTCGAACGTCAACAACATTGCGCAGCGCGCTGCGCTGGCTGCTCTGACGGGCCCGATGGACAGCGTGGAGGACATGAAGACGGCCTTCGCCCGTCGGCGCACCACCATCCTCGACATGCTCAGTGAGATCGACGGATTCTCCGTGCCCCGTCCCACCGGCGCGTTCTACGCGTTCCCCGAGGTCAGCGGGGTGCTGGGACGCACCATCGGCGGGCAGAAGGTGGAGACCTCCACCGACCTCGCCACGGTGATCCTCGACCAGGCGAAGGTCGCCGCCGTTCCCGGTGAGGCGTTCGATGCGCCCGGGCACCTGCGCTTCAGCTACGCCCTCAGCGATGCCGATCTCACCGAAGGCATCGAGCGCGTGCAGAAGCTCCTCGCCTGAAGGGCGGACCCGTGGAGGCGGTCCGGGACCTGAGGGCGCTGCCGAAGGCGCATCTGCACCTGCACTTCACCGGGTCGATGCGGCAGGACACCCTGCTGGAGCTCGCCGAGGAGCAGCGTCTGCGTCTGCCGTCGCAGCTGCAGACGGGCCAGGCGCTGCGGGTGGAGCCGAGCGCCCGGGGCTGGTTCCGCTTCCAGCGGTTCTACGACACGGCGCGGCGCGTGGTGAACTCCGAGGAGATCATGCGCCGCCTGCTGCGCGAAGCGGCGATCGATGACCGCGCGGAGGGGTCGGTCCGCCTCGAACTGCAGATCGACCCCACCAGCTACGCCCCGTTCGCGGGCGGTCTCACACCCGCGCTCGAGCTGATCCTCGACGAAGCGGAGGCGATCGAGCAGGAGGAGGGCATCTCGCTGGGCATCGTGGTGGCGGCCTCCCGCATGCGGCACCCGTTGGAGGCGCGCACCCTCGCCCGCCTCGCCGCCCGGAACGCGGGTCGGGTGATCGGGTTCGGCCTGTCGAATGATGAGCGCCGCGGTGACACGCGCGAGTTCGCGCCCGCGTTCCGCATCGCCCGGGATGCCGGTCTCGCCGCGGTTCCGCACGGCGGCGAACTGCTCGGCCCCGGCCACATCACCGAGGTGCTCGACTCCCTGCGGCCCACCCGGTTGGGCCACGGGGTGCGGGCTGCGGAGGACCCGCGCCTGGTGGAGCGCCTGGTGGCCGACGGGATCGCCTTCGAGATCTGCCCCGCCTCGAATGTGGCTCTCGGGGTCTACTCCGAATCCGGGGACGTGCCCGTGCGCACCCTTCTGGAGGCTGGTGCCACGATCGCGCTCGGCGCTGATGACCCGCTGCTGTTCGGCTCCCGCCTGCTGGAGCAGTACGAGAAGGCGCGCGAGCACGGCTTCAGCGATGCTGAACTCGCTCGGCTCGCCGAGGGCTCCATCATGGCCTCAACGATGAGCGATGAGGCGAAGCAGCAGCACCTCGCCGGCGTTCAGCGCTGGCTGGAGACCGAGCCGTCCTGATCCAGCCCGGCTCTCCAGCCCGGCTGACCGGGACCGCGCCTCGGGGCCCGGTCCTCTCAGATGTCTCGGCCGGCCCCGGTCGACGGCTGCGCCGCGAACGCCACCGGTGCGGTGAAGCCGTGCTCCGCAAACGCCGTCGCCACCGCCGCAGCGGTCGCCTCCATCTGATCCGCATCCACGAGCGCGATGATGCTGCCGCCGAAGCCGCCGCCGGTCATGCGGGCACCATGCGCGCCAGCATCGCGCGCCGCTCCCACCGCGACATCCAGTTCCGGGACCGTCACCTCGAAGTCGTCCCGCAGCGAGTCGTGCGAGGCGTTCATCAGTTCACCGAGGCGGCGCAGGTTCTCCCCCACTCCCCCGTCGGCGAGCAGGTCGGCGAACTCCCGCACCCGGCAGATCTCCGTCACGACATGGCGGGCGCGCCGACGGATCACGTCATCCTCCAGCGCATCCAGCTGATCGCGGACGCCGTCGGCCCCCGCATCGGCGACCTCGCGCAGCGTCGCCGCGCCGAGCGCCTCGGCCGCCGACTCAGTCTGGCCGCGCCGCTCCGCGTACTCCCCTCCGATCAGCGAATGCTCCGCGCGGGTGTCGACGATCAGCAGACCGAGCCCGTGCTCCGACAGGTCCCACGGCTCCAGCTCCACGGCGCCGTCCGCGCAGTCCAGCAGCAGGGCGTGGCCCTGCGCCGCTCGCACAGACGCCGACTGGTCCAGCCCGCCCGTTGCTGCGCCGACGAACTCGTTCTCCGCGCGGATGCACGCAGCGATCCGTTCCTGCTGCGTGGTGCCCAGGCCGAGCAGCTCCTCCAGCGCCTGCGCCACGGAGCATTCGAGCGCGGCCGACGAACTGAGCCCCGCCCCCAACGGCACCTGGCCGTCCACCAGGATCGCCAGGCCCAGCTCTCCGCTGCGCAGCTGCGGATGGGCGTCGGCGAGCGCCCAGATCACGCCGGCGGCATAGCCAGCCCACACGGGCACGGCACCCGGCGCCAGGTCCGCGAGCGCAACGTCCACGGCATCGTCCGGCATCTGCCGGGACCGCAGCTGCAGACGGCCCGTTTCGGTGACGCGGACGGCGGCGAAGCAGCGGTGGCCGATCGCCATCGGCAGGCAGAGCCCGTCCTGGTAGTCGACGTGCTCACCGATGATGGTGACGCGCCCCGGGGCGGAGAAGACTCCGTCGGCCTCGGTGCCGAACGCGTCGGCGAAGGCCCGGCCAGCGGCGCGGGCCGCCTCGGCTCGGTCGGGGGCGCGGTGCAGGCGGGTCGTCGATGTCTCGGTCAAGGATTCTCCTCATCGGTGCTGCCGAGCACGAGACGGCTGAGCACGCTCTGGCTCTCCGTGGTCGCTTCCGGCTCGGTGGGGTCGGCTTCGCCCGGTTCCAGACGGACCACGGGAATCGCCAGAGTGTAGTTCGTGGCCTTCGCGGCGGCGGTGCGGGAGTTCAGGACCCGTCGGCGCCTCGCCGTGCTGAACGGTGCGGACATCACCGGGATCCAGGTGGTGGACGCCGCCTGCAGGCCCAGCAGCAGGCGTGCCATCAGCAGCTGCCCGAACACCACGCCCGCGCTGATCGCGACCGCGACCGACACCGCGGTGAACAGGGACAGCGCGCCCGCCTGCGGGTCGTCGCCGAGCGCGAGGAGGCCGCGGTAGATGATGGAGCCCGGCACCAGCGGCAGCACCCCGACGATCACCATCGACACGGCGGGAGTGCGCAGACGCTGAGCCCCTATCACGGCGAAGCAGCCGACCAGCAGTGCCGTCACCCCGACGTTCCAGGGCTGCTCCAGGCCGACGGTGCGCAGCGCGAAGCTCACCACCGACGACATCGTCGCCAGCAGGGTCGACACCGCGATCACGCGCCGCGGCGACTGCACACCGATCGAACTTCCCAGGCCCATCACCGCACCGGCGACAAGCACCACGATCACGGACGCGAGCGTGCTCGGCAGGGACGAACTGACGGAGATGTCCACCCCCACCCAGGTGGAGAACATCAGACCGGCGCGCACGCCGATCACCACGCCGATCGTCAGCATGATGGTCTGCAGGATCCGCGCCGAGGCCGTGATGTACCAGCCGGTGATCGCGTCCTGCATCGCGCCGATGGAGGTCAGGCCCGCCAGCAGCAGGATGATGCAGGCGATCACCACGATGGAGGCGTTCACGCTCGGGTCGATGACGTACGCGAGGATCGCCGCCATCACCGACAGGAAACCGCCGATGACCTGCGCGAAGAACATGGGGATGCCGCGGCGGGCGAGTGCGCCGAGCAGGTTGTAGATGATGCCGGCGGTGATCGCCGCGAACAGCATCACCATGGTGCCGGCACCGAAGCCGACCGCGGCGGCGCCGCTCATGATCGCCCAGCCCGCGGTCGTCAGCGCGTTGGAGTAGCGCTTCGGGGCGGAGCGGGTGCGTTCAGCCGCGGTGATCGCTTCGGCGAGGGCGAGTTCGCCGTGGATGTAGTCGGAGGTGATCTTCTCCGCCTCGTCCAGCTTGGAGAAGTCCATGTCCGCGTCTGCGACTGCGCGGATGCGGGTGAACGGGGTAGATTCCTCGTCGGGCAGGTAGCTGACGCTCAGTTCGTTGAACGTGACCTGCACAGAGACGTTCCGGATGCCGGAGGACGCAGTGATGCGCAGCATCGTGGCGGTGACTTCGGATGCGGCCGCGCCACTGGCCAGCATGATCTCGCCGATCCTCATAGCGAGGTCGAAGACATCATGCAGTCTCGACAGGGAAGTGCTCACCGACCGATGATCCCACACCACAAGGAGACTTTTCATGCCCGCTCCCGCGCGCACCCCGGCCGACGCCCTGGACAAGCTTCTGCGCGGCAATCGCCGCTTCGCGGACAACGCCGCCCTGCACCCGCGGCAGCACGCCGACCACCGTTCCATCCTCACGGAATCGCAGGAGCCGTTCGCGTGCGTAGTGGGCTGCTCGGACTCCCGCGCCAGTGTGGAGCTGCTGTTCGACCAGGGCTTCGGCGACCTGTTCGTGATCCGCAACGCCGGGCATGTGGCGGGCCGTTCCGTCCGCGCCTCCATCGAGTTCGCGGTGGACGTCCTGGGCGTCCAGATCGTATTCGTGCTCGGCCACGAGAACTGCGGCGCCGTCAAGGCCACCATCGCCGCGATCCGCGACGGTGAGCAGCTGCCCGGCTCCATGCCGGTCCTGGTGGAGCGCCTGCGCACGCACATCAGCGACCCGGACGACCCGCGCCCCATCCGCCACCACGTGGCCGGCACCCTCGCGGACCTGCCGCAGGAGTCGGAGATCGTGCGCCGCGCTGTGGAGGAGGGCCGCATCGCCCTGGCCGGCGGCGTGTACCAGTTGGACTCCGGTCTGGTGGAGCTGGTGGAGGCGCCCGACGGAGTCTGACCCCGTCGGCCGGGCGAGCATTCCTCCGCCCTCGCCGCGCAGGCGGGCCGTCAGAGGTTCGGGCTGGACGACAGCAGCAGCAGACCGCCGGCGAGGGCGAGGAGGATCACGGCGTCGATCACGCGCCGACGGATCACGAGCCCGCCGAGGCGCCGCGCCGGCACCACCAGCCGCACCACCGCGAGGCAGAGCAGCAGGCCCGCGAGCGCGAAGCCACCGGTGGAGACGTCCACCAGCAGGGCGATCAGCACCGTGGCCAGCAGGCCGATGAGAGCGAAGATCAGTGCCCGCTGGCGCACCATGGCGGCCCTCAGGGTGTACGGCGACTGATTCACGCTCCCATGGTAGACGGACGCGCTACCCTGGTGGATGTCAGCGTTGACACCACCTGAAAAGGACAATCGAAGAATATGACTGAGGTTCGCACCGAACACGATCTGCTCGGTGATCGCGACGTCCCCGCCTCCGCCTACTACGGGGTGCAGACCCTGCGGGCGCAGGAGAACTTCCACATCACGGACGTGCCCCTGAAGCACTTCCCCCCTCTGGTCGAAGCCCTCGCGTACGTGAAGCATGCGGCAGCCCGCGCCAACCAGGAGCTCGGCATCCTCGACGATGAGAAGGCCGACGCCATCGGCGCCGCCTGCGAGGAGATCGTGAGCGGCCAGCTCCACGACCATTTCGTGGTGGACATGATCCAGGGCGGGGCCGGCACCTCCACCAATATGAACGCGAACGAGGTCATCGCCAACCGGGCACTGGAGATCCTCGGCCACGAGAAGGGCCAGTACGAGCACCTCCACCCCAACAACGACGTCAACCTCGGGCAGTCCACGAACGACGTCTACCCGACCGCCCTGCGCCTGGCGATCCTGCTGTCCTTCCCGGAGCTCACGGCCGCGATGGAGAACCTCATCGAGTCGCTGAAGGCGAAGGGCGAGGAGTACAAGGACATCCTCAAGATGGGCCGCACCCAGATGCAGGACGCCGTCCCGATGACCGTGGGGCAGGAGTTCACCGCCTGGGCCACCACCATCGCCGAGGACGTCCAGCGCCTCACCCGCACCGCGCGCCTCTTCCACGAGATGAACATGGGCGCCACCGCCATCGGCACGGGCATCACCACCGACCCGCGCTACGCGAACCTGGTGGCGAAGAAGCTCACCGAACTGACCGGCATCGAGTTCGTCACCGCGGTCGACCTCGTGGAGGCGACCTCCGACACCGGCGCGTTCGTCACGTTCTCCGGCATCCTCAAGCGCGTCGCCGTGAAGACCTCGAAGATCTGCAACGATCTGCGCCTGCTGTCCTCCGGTCCCCGCGCCGGTTTCAACGAGATCAACCTGCCCGCTGTGCAGCCCGGCTCCTCCGTCATGCCCGGCAAGGTCAACCCGGTGATCCCGGAGGTCGTCAACCAGGTCGCGTACCAGGTCATCGGCAACGACATGACGGTGACGATGGCGGCGGAGGGCGGCCAGCTGCAGCTCAACGCATTCGAGCCGGTCATCGCGTACAACATCCTCAACTCCACCCGCATGATGACCCGCGCGATGGACACCCTGTCCGAGCGCTGCATCAAGGGCATCACGGTGAACGAGGACGTGCTGGGCGACCATATCCGCCGCTCCATCGGCGTCATCACGGCCCTCGTGCCAGTGATCGGCTACGCCGCGTCCACGGAGATTGCGGCGGAGGCGCTGAAGAGCGGCCGCGGCGTGGCCGAGCTCGTCATCGAGCGGGGCCTGCTGGACGAGGCGCACCTGCGCCACATCCTCGCGCCCGAGCGCATGACGAAGCCGTACCGCGCCACCGGCAAGACCGACATCATGCCGGTCATCACCGACGCTGACCTCTAGCTCTGAGCCGCAGCGCCTGCTCAGCGCAGCACCGGCTGCCGGCTGAGCGCGATGGGCGAGAACAGTGAAGCGGCGCGGATGCCCCATCGGGGTGTCCGCGCCGCTTCTGTCTGCGGTCGGCGATCCGTCTGCGCATTCGGGGATCTTCGCGCCGCTTTCCCCGCATACGTCGACCGATCGTCGCTGGCGGCGGGGGCTGCGGGGCGCGAGGCGGGCCGACGGGTCAGCGCGGCGCGCTCAGCGCACCGTCACTCGTCGGCGACTTCGTGCTTGCCGCGCATCACCAGCAGCGGGTCCGGAGTGCCGACCACGGCATGGTCCTTGCCCTCGTATTCGAACTGCGAGAGGAAATAGCGCATCGCGTTGAGGCGGGCGCGCTTCTTGTCGTTGGAGCGGATGATGATCCACGGCGCGTACTTCTTGTCCGTGCGGCGGAACATCTCCTCCTTCGCTTCGCCGTACTGCTCCCAGCGGTCCAGGGACTCCAGGTCCATCGGCGACAGCTTCCACTGGCGCACCGGGTCCAGCTGACGGATCGCGAAGCGGGTCCGCTGCTCCTTCTGCGACACCGAGAACCAGAACTTCGTGACATGGATGCCGGCATCCACCAGCATCCGCTCGAACTGCGGAGCCTGGTCCATGAAGCGGTGGTACTCGTCATCGGTGCAGAAGCCCATCACGCGCTCCACACCGGCGCGGTTGTACCAGGAGCGGTCGAACATGACGAGCTCACCATCGGTGGGCAGGTGCTGCACGTAGCGCTGGAAGTACCACTGGCCGCGTTCGCGGTCGCTGGGCTTGTTGAGCGCCACCACGCGCGCCATGCGCGGGTTGAGGTGCTCGGTGAACCGCTTGATGGTGCCGCCCTTGCCGGCGGCGTCGCGGCCCTCGAAGATGATGATGGCCTTCTGGCCCTCATCCTCCATCCAGTACTGCAGCTTGAGCAGCTCCACCTGCAGGCGGTACTTCTCCAGCTCATAGGCGTCGCGCTCCATGCGCTCGTCGTACGGGTAGCCCTCCTGCCACGTGTAGACGGGGTTGCCCTGCGGGTCGATCAGGTCCGGGTCCGGGGACTCTCCGCCCTGGACGGAGTACCCCTCTTCACGGAGGTGCTCGATGAATTCGCGGAGGTTCTGGTTCGTGGGGACGTCCTTCATTGACTGGCTCCTTCGTTGGGCGGCGGGGCGGGCACCGGGCGGTGCCCGGGTGGGTCAGTGGGCGAAGTGGCGGGTGCCGGTCACGTACATGGCGACGCCGGCCTTCGTGCAGGCGTCGATGACCTCCTGGTCGCGCACGGACCCACCGGGCTGCACGATGGCGGTGATGCCGGCATCGATGAGCTGCTGGGGCCCGTCGGCGAACGGGAAGAACGCGTCGGATGCGCAGACGGATCCGCGGGCGCGCTCCTCCCCGTCGGCGAGCGTGTTGGCGCGCTCCACAGCGAGGCGGCAGGAGTCCACACGGTTCACCTGGCCCATGCCGATGCCGACAGCGCCGCCGTCCTTCGCCAGCAGGATGGCGTTGGACTTCGGGGCGCGCACGGCCCGCCACGCGAAGGCGAGGTCGGCGAGGGTGGCGTCATCGGCGGCGTCGCCGGCGACGAGCTGCCAGGACGCCGGATCGTCGCCGTCGGCCTGGAAGCGGTCCTTCTCCTGGATGAGGGTGCCGCCCCAGATGTCGCGGGTCTCCCCCAGTTCGCTGTTCTGGCCATCGATCTCCAGCAGGCGGATGTTCTTCTTGCGCGTCAGGATCTCGAGCGCACCGTCCTCGTAGCCGGGTGCGACCAGCACTTCGGTGAACACCTCGGCGACCTGGTTCGCCATCGCCACCGTGACGGGGCGGTTCGCGGCGATGACGCCGCCGAACGCGGACACGGGGTCGGTGGCGTGCGCCTTCCGGTGGGCGATCGCGATGTCCTCACCATCGTCGGCGACGGCCACTCCGCACGGGTTGTTGTGCTTGATGACGGCGACGGCGGGCTGGTCGAAGTCGAAGGCGGCGCGGATGGCGGCATCGGCGTCGACGTAGTTGTTGTAGCTCATCTCCTTGCCGTGCAGCACCTCGGCGGAGGCGAGGCTGCCGTCCTCACCGGCGGTGTCGAGCAGGGCGCGCTGGTGCGGGTTCTCGCCGTAGCGCAGCGCCCGCATGCCGATCTCCTCCATCTGCTCGGCGGGCATGTCGAAGATGCTGACCTCCTCGACCTCCCCGTCGAGGGCGTCGTCGTGGCCGTCGGCGCAGCAGTCGCAGTCCTCACCGTCGGAGTCCGGGGCGTAGCGCTCGGAGATGGTGGCGAGGTCGAGTTCGGTGCCGGCGAGTTCGTCGCCGAGGTCGGCGAGCTGCTGCTGGGTCCAGTCGTCGATGGCGGCGTCGTACATCGCGATGCGGGCGAAGGCGACGGCGCTGAGGGCGTACCGTTCGGCGCGGGTGAAGCCGCCGCGGCCGGCGGCATCGGCGGCGAGGGCGTAGTCCTTCTGCTCCACGACCACGGCGCAGGTGGAGAAGTTCTTCGCGGCGGAGCGGACCATGGCGGGGCCGCCGATGTCGATCTTCTCGATGATCTCCTCGAAGGCGCCGCCGTCGGCGACGGTCTGCTCGAACGGGTACAGGTTGACCACGACGAGGTCGAACGGGGCGATGCCGTGCTCCTGCAGCGCCGCCTCGTGGGATTCCTTGGTGCGGTCGGCGAGGAGGCCGCCGTGCACGGCGGGGTGCAGGGTCTTGACGCGGCCGTCGAGGATTTCGGGGAACCCGGTGACGTCGGCGACGTCGGTGACGGGGAGGCCGGCGTCCCGGATGGTCTGGGCGGTGGATCCGGTGGAGACGATCTCGGTGCCGGCTCCGTGGAGGGCTCGGGCGAGGTCCTCCAGGCCGGTCTTGTCGAAGACGGAGATGAGGGCGCGCTTGATCGCTCGCTGGGTGGTCACTTCTGCTGTGTTCCTGTCTGCTTCGAGGGTGCGAGGGTGGTGGTCGGTGGGCCGACGGGTGCTGCCTGCAGGAGGTCGCGGATGACATCGACGATCATCACGCGCTCCACCTCCTTGATCCTTTCATGGAGGGTGTCCTCGGTGTCGCCCGGTTCGATGAGCACGGGCCGCTGGTCGAGGATGCGGCCGGTGTCGATGCCGGCGTCGACCTCGATGACGGTGGCGCCGGTGACCTTGACGCCGTAGGCGAGGGCGTCGCGGACGCCGTGGGCGCCGGGGAACGACGGCAGCAGGGCGGGGTGGGTGTTGATGATGCGGCCGCCGAAGCGCTCCAGCATGGGGGCGCCGAGCAGGCGCATGAACCCAGCGAGGACGATGAGGTCCGGTGCGTGGCTCGCGACCTCGTCGGCGAGGGCGCGGTCCCAGGCGGCGCGGTCCTCATGGTCGGCGAGGCGCACGACCGCGGTGGGGATGGAGCGGCTGCGGGCGTGGTCGAGACCGGCGGCGTCGACGTCGGCGATGACGGCGACGACCTGGGCGCCGGTGAGGGTCCTCTGCTCGATCGCGGCGAGCACCGCGGCGAGGTTGGATCCGGTGCCGGAGATCAGCACAACGAGGCGAGCGGGACCGGCGGGACTGGCGGAGGCGGTGTTCTCGTGGGGCACACCCCCAGCGTAGTCGACCCGTGCGGGGTGGTTGGGGGTCCTCCGTCTCGGGCACAATGGGGTGCGTGATGGATGAGAAGAACCTGCGTGACTACACCCGATGGACCACTCGAGCACTGCTCTGCTTCGCGGTGGCGTGGGCGCTGTCCCTGGTCCCGCTGCCGTTCTCGCTCCTCTCGGGCGTGGTGGCGATTGCGGCGATCGTGATGCTGGTGCGGTCGATCATGGCGGGGCTGCGCACTGAGCGCCGTGCCCGGGCCGTCATCATGGGTGCGCTCGGCATCCTCGCGTCACTGCTGCTGGTGGCGATGGCGGGTCTGTCCGCGATCTTCTACCAGCCGATGCACGCGATCCAGCAGTGTCAGGAGAACGCGATCACGGAGCAGGCGCGCGCCGCCTGCAAGGACTCCGCGCAGGACGAGGTCATCGACTGGCTGCGCGGCGGTCGCTGAGCTGCGCTCTGCTGCGCGTCAGTCCTCGTCGGTGCGCTCAGACGCATCCACGCGGTCCCGCAGACGCTGCGTCGCATCCGCGGTGCGCTGCCCCAGCCCCATCAGCTCCCACACGGCGACCGAGCCGGCGCCGAGGACGATGATCCCCAGCAGCGGCAGCGCGAGCGAGCTGAGCTTCGGGCCGAGCTCACTGAGCTGATCCGCGCCGATCGCACCGCCGGAGAACGCCGCCAGCAGCATCAGCACGCAGAACAGTCCGCCGACGAACCCACCCCAGATCACGGCGATCTCGCGGCCGTCCAGGGGCGGCTCATCAGCAAGCGGCCGGGTCTCGCGCGCCAGCAGAACAGCACCCATCCCCACCGCGATCACCGGCAGGATCATCAGCGCGAGCATCCACCGGGGGAACACACCGGGCTGCGGCAGCGCCGCCAGCACCGGCAGCACCGGCAGCACACCGACGGTCGCGCCGCCGAGGGAGATGCCGGTGCCGATGCCGGTCAGGACGGTGCCGCCGAGCAGCACCACCATCGCCCACACGATCAGGCTCGGCAGCACCAGCAGCTGCGCGAGGATCAGCACCGCCCCGCCGAACGGTCCGGGCTTGAGGCCGGTGAACATCTCCATCACCGACGGGGAGGCGACAGCGAGCATGACCGTGGTGAGCAGGGCGCCGAGGCCGAGCAGCAGCAGGACGGTCGCGCCGATGGCACGGATGATGGCGTCGAACGGGTGCGGGACGAGGGCGAGCATCCCGACGGCGGGAATGCCTCCGTCGGCCGGCCGCTTCAGGCTCGCCATCGTGCCCACCGCGCCCGCGACCAGGGACAGCACCAGGGCGGCGAGGGTGGTGGGGATGGTGGTGACGCGGACGTCTGCGCTGGTGATGAGCATCATCGTCACCATGGTCGCGACGGTGTACGCGGCGGCGAACGCGCCGATGATCACGCCGAGGCCGGCGATGGCGCCCGGGTGGAGGCCGCCGTCGGCCCGCGTGAACTCGATGAGGCGGGCGCGGCTGCGCATCGTGAACGCGAGCACTGCGAAGAACACCACGGTGAGGCCGACGGGTGAGATCGTGACCGGCCCCGTCATCCCCGTCACGGTCAGGTGGATCGCGCCGCCGTTGCCGAGGGCGAAGAACGACAGCGCCACCATGATCGCGTCCAGCAGGCTCAGCGAGGTGCGGGAGTCGGCGGTGTGGGCGGCGATGGCGGGCACGATCACGGTCGCGGCGTTGACCGCGAACGCGATGAGACCGGCGATGATCCCGGCTGCGGCCGGGGATGACGGTCTGCGAATCACTGGCTTACCTCTTCCGGCCTGCTCGACGGCATAATGGTGATCATCATGGCCACCCTAGTGAACCGCCCGGGGACCGCTGGCTCAGATGCATCCGCGTCCCGGCTCAGTGTGACGACTCTCCGCCTCGACGGCCCTGTGGACCTCGCCCAGCATATTCCAGCGGACCCCTCCGGCCTGTTCCTCCACCGCGGCGACGGCCTGCTCGCCCGCGGCGAGGCCCTCGTCCTCACCGCCACCGGCGAGGACCGCTTCACGGACCTCTCCCAGGCGTTTCAGCAGGTCAGTGCCGCCGCCACGGTCGATGACGCCGCCGGTGTGCGCGGCAGCGGGCTCCTCGCCCTCGGCTCCTTCTCCTACTACGCCGCCTCCGAGCGGCCCTCCCGCCTCGTGATCCCCCGCGCCGTCCTCGGACAGGCCGACGGGTGCGCCTTCCTCACCCTCGTCACCGCCGATGGCGAGGATCCAGCGCGCGGCCTCGGCGCAGCGGATGGCCGGGACCCGTCGGCCCTGCTCGCGGAGCTCTTCCCCACCGCTGACGTTGAGGCGAGCGCAGCCGATGCGCCGGCACCGCCCGTGCCGCACATCGAGGTGGCCAGCGCCCACACCCCCGCCGAGTATCAGGCGCTGATCAGCCGCGCCGTGGACGAGATCCGCGCCGGCGGTGCCGAGAAGCTCGTCATCTCCGAACGCCTCGACGCGCGGTCCAGTGACCCCGTCTCCATCCCTGCGCTCGCCCGCCGCCTCGCCGCGATGTATCCCATGACGTGGGTGTTCCGCGTAGGCGATGTCATCGGCGCATCCCCCGAGATGCTGGTGGAGACCGAAGGCTCCCGCCTCTTCTCCCGCGTCCTCGCCGGCACCCGGCCCGTCGCCGACGGCGGGGAGCTCACCGCCGAGGACCGCGACGCCTTCTTCCACGACCCGAAGGAGCGCGCCGAACACGAGTACGCGATCCGCTCCGTCACCGGCCCGCTCGAAGCCGTCACCGAATGGATCTCCGCCCCCGCGGAACCGTTCGTGCTGCGCCTGCCCGGCCTGGAGCACCTCGCCTCCGACGTCTCCGCGAAGCTGCGGCCCGGCCTGACGAGCGTGGACGTGGCCGGTCTGCTGCACCCGTCGGCCGCCGTCAGCGGCACGCCCCGCGCCGACGCCGACCGCATCAACCGGACCATCGAGGAGCAGGACCGCGGCGGGTACGCCGCCCCCGTCGGGTGGATGAGCGGGCGCGGCGACGGCCAGTGGGCGATCGCGCTGCGGATGGCGCACCTCGACCCCGAGGACCCGCACTACCTGGTCCTGCAGGCCGGCGGCGGCATCGTCGAAGCGTCCGATCCGCTGACCGAGCACGCCGAGGCGCTCGCGAAGACCCGCCCTATGATGCGCGCCCTGCGCGGCTGAACGACTCGCCGACGGCCCCGACGCCACGGCATCCCCACGGGGTTCTCCCAGGGATCATCGGGCTCCCCCACCTGGCGGCGTGGACCGCCCCCGTGGTCGCACTGCTGGTCATCGTCAGCCTCATCGCCCTGAACATTCCGAGCGTGAAGAACTTCGGTGAGCTCGAGTTCTGGTTCGCGATGAGCTCCGCGAACTCCGGGATCTACTCCACGTCCCGCATGATCTTCGGCCTCGCCACCCCGTTCTGGTTCCTGCTGGTCGCGATCGGCTGGATCGTGCTGCGCCGAAGCCCGCACCACATGGAGCAGAAGCGCCTGCACCCCGAAGGGCGTCCGTGTCACATGCTGCCGAGTGTGACGCGGACGTCCTTCTTCTCATCCCCGCGGATCAGCGTGATGGTGTGCTCGCTGCCGGGCTGCAGACCCCGCACGATCGCGGTGAGGCCGCTGGCGGAGCCGACGGGGATCTGATCCACCGCGATGATCACATCACCCCGGCGGATCCCGGCCTTCTGCGCCGCTCCGCCGCCGGTGATGTCCTTGACCTCGGCGCCCCTGTAAGTGGCGTCGGCCCCACCGGTGGCGGAGTCCTGCGCCGTCACCCCCAGCAGGGCGTGCTTCACGTCCTGGCCGGCGATGATCTGCTCGGCGATCATCGTGACCGTGTTCGACGGGATGGCGAACCCGAGCCCGATCGACCCGGCGCTGCGCTCATCGGTCGCGTTCGACGCGATCGACGAGTTGATCCCGATGACCTCACCGTTGGCGTTGACGAGGGGGCCGCCGGAGTTGCCGGGGTTGATGGATGCATCGGTCTGCACGGCGGAGATGAAGGTGGCGTCGGACCCGTCGGCCTTCTCCCCCATCGTGGTGACGGGGCGGTTCAGTGCGGAGATGATGCCGGTGGTGGCGGTGTTCGCCAGCCCCAGCGGCGTGCCGACCGCCATCACGTCCTGCCCGACCTTGAGCTGATCGGAGTCGCTGAACACCGCTGGCTTCAGATCCTTCGGCGCCTGCTCCAGAGCGATGACGGCGACGTCCGTAGTCGGGTCGGCTCCCACGGGCTTCGCGGAGAACGTGCGGCCGTCCGCCAGGGTCACGGCGATCTGCCTCGCGCCCGCGACCACGTGGTTGTTGGTGACGATGCGGCCCTCCCCGTCCAGGATGATGCCGGTGCCCTCGGCGCTGCCCTCCTCCGACTTCACCTGGATGGACACCGTGGAGGGGCCGATCTGGTCGATGGTCTGCGACCAGCGGGCCGACGGGTCATCCCCGCCCTTTCCGTTGCCGGGGTTCGGCGGGGCGCTCGGCGCTGCGGTGGTGATGGCGGGCCCGCTGCGGTCCCCGGAATCGCTGAGCTCGTTGATCGCGGTGCTGCCGGCGATGGAGATGCCGGAGGCGACGAGCATGCCGGTGGCGACCAGTGCGAGCGTGCCGCACCAGCCGGGTGATCGAGGGGCCATCCGAGTTCCTGTTCTGGTCATGTCCGTCGCCGCTGCGCCGCGCCGACGGGGCTGGAGTTCCGCCATTGTTCCAGAGCCCTCCTGAGGACGCGATCAGCCCCGCTGGGCTGTGGATGACTGCACGACCAGCACCCGTCGGCCCCGCGTCTGCTCCCCCAGCGCCTCCGGAAGATCCTCCGCTGTGACAGTGCGGGCATCGACGCCGAGGGCGCGGGCCGCAGCGGCGAGGTCCGTGCCGTGCGGGGTGGTGAAGAACCGGTCGAAGAGGCCGCGGTCGGCACCAGCGTGCTCGAGGCCGCCGAAGATGCGGCCGCCGCCGTCGTCCACGATGACGATGTCCAGCTCCGGCTGCTCCTCGGTGGGGCCGATGACGAGCCCGGTCAGGTCGTGGATCGCGGAGACGTCCCCCAGCAGCACGCGGGTGCGTCCCCGCTCGCCGCGGTGGGCGCGGGCGAGGGCGATGCCGCTGGCCATCGACATCGTGCCGTCGATGCCGGCGAGACCGCGATTGGCGATGATGCGGGCGCGGGTGGGGCCGCCGTGCCGTTCGAGGTCGCGGATGAGCGCGCTCGCACCGAGGATGAGGACGTCGCCGTTGCGGGCCTCGTTCCAGACCGCGAGCGCGGCGCGGGTCTGCCAGGTGGTCGCGTCGCTGGTGGGGACAGCGGCCCAGGCCCGGGCGTACTCGCCGCCGGTGGTGCTTCCGGCGGCGTCCGCGTCGCCGGTGAGGCGGGAGGCCGACGGGTCCACCCGCGCGAGAACGCGGGCGGCGCGATGGGTGGGGTCCACCCAGTCGATGGTGGGTGAGACGACCGTGATGTCCACGTCGTCAGCTCCCAGGAGGCTGCGCAGGACCGGGCGGGACAGCGTCGGGTGGCCGAAGACGACCGCTGCGTCGGGCCGCAGCGGGTGCGCATCCTCGGCGAACACGGTCGCCAGCTGCTCCGGGGTGATGAGGGTCGGGCCCGGGCGGCGCGCGCTGCTGGACGGCTCAGCGGCGATCGGCAGATCGAGGTGCTCGGCGAGGGCGGCAGCGTCGGCGCCGGTGGCCTCATCGGCGTCACCGGCCACGACGACGGTGCGCATCGGCAGGCTCAGCGGGACGCCGGGTGCCCGCTGCGCGTCGCGGCGGGCGCCGAGTCTGATCGCACGCGAGGGCGCCGACGCATCCTCGCCGCCCGGCCCGGGCGCTGCAGACTCGGGCGCGGTCTGCGGGGTGAGGGGGTCGCGGAAGGACAGGTTGAGGTGCACGGGCGCTCCGAGGTCGGTCCCGGGCGCTCCTCCCTCGAGCGCGGTCGCGGCAGCGCGCGCCGCGGTGGACGCCCAGGTGCGCAGCTCCATCCCGCTCGCCCGGTCCGCGGCCGGTGCGGGAAGGTCCGCACTGAGCGCCGTGAACGGCTCGAACATCCCCACCTGGTGGGTGGTCTGGTTGGCGCCCGTTCCGCGCAGCTCTGCCGGCCGGTCAGCGGTCAGCGCAACCAGGGGGACATGCGAATGGTGCGCCTCCATCATCGCGGCCAGCAGGTGCGCCGTCGCGGTGCCGGACGTGGTGGCGACGGCGGCGAAGGACCCGTCGGCCCGCCCGGCGCGGGAGATGCCGAGCGCGGTGAACGCGGCCGACCGCTCATCGAGGCGCACGTGGCACCGCAGGCCGAGCGCGTGCGCGGCGTACACGATCGGGGCGGACCGCGACCCGGGCGCCACCACGAGGTCGCTCATGCCGGCGGCCCGCAGCGCTTCCAGCAGGGCACGCGCGCACTCGACGGCCCCGGACCCGCTCGCGGGGATCACCGCGGTGCCGAGCTCGGGGCGTGCGGGCGGCACGGGCTGGGCGTCGGTCACGGCGGGGATCAGGACGCGTAGTGGCTCAGGCGCTCCATCCAGCGCTCACGCACATCCTCCGGCGCTTTCACGACCTCCAGGCCCAGCTCGTCGATGTCCTGGCGGAACGAGGTGAGGCGGCCGTTGCCGGAGATGAGCGGGTCGGCGACGACGTCGGTGGCGAGCAGGCGCGCCGTCCCCAGGCCGCACGCATACGGCAGCTCCGGCAGGGACGTGGCCAGTGCCAGCCCCATTGCGATGCCGACCGACGACTCCAGCGCGCTGGAGACGACGACGGGGACATCGGCGTCCTCAGCGATCTGCAGGCAGCGGGTGATGCCGCCCATCGGCTGCACCTTGAGGATCATGATGTCGGCGGCGTCCTTGCGGATCACTTCGAGGGGGTCATCGGCGAGCCGCACCGACTCGTCCGCCGCGATCGGCACATCAACGCGGGAACGGATCCAGGCCATGTCGGCGATCGTGCGGCCCGGCTGCTCGACGTATTCGAGGCCGCCGGCGGCGCGGTCGAGCTGCCCGATGCGCTTCACCGCTTCGGACTTCGCCCACCCGGCGTTGGCGTCGATCCGGATCTTCGCCTCCGGGCCGAGGGCATCGCGCACTGCCTCCAGGCGCGCCTGGTCCTCCTTGTGGGTGGAACCGGACTCCGCCACCTTCACCTTCGCCGTCGCCGACCCGAAGGAGCGGGCGATGCGGTGCGCCTCGTCGGGCCCCACGGCGGGGACGGTCGCGTTGATCTCGACATCGGACCGCTCCATGCGGGGGAACTCCCGGGTGGCGGACTCCATCGCCGCCTCGAACCAGGGGCGCGACTGCTCAGCGTCGTAGTCCCAGAACGGGGAGAACTCCGACCAGCCCGCCTCGCCGTGCAGGAGGACGCCTTCGCGCACATCCAGCCCGCGGAATCGGGTGGTGAGGGGGATGCGGTAGACCTCGATCCGGTCGATGCCGTCGAACATAGTTGTGGCCATGCCTCCAGAGTAGTCTGTCTGAGTGGATCCTGAGACCAGAGCAGAGATGATTCTGAGACTAACGGAAACGCTCGCTGAGTGCGAAGCGGTCACCTACGGCGACCTGGGGGAAGTCACCGGTCTCGGCCCCCGTGAGGTGGGGCGGATCATGGCGCAGTACGGCAGCGCCGTCCCCTGGTGGCGCGTCACCAACGCCCGCGGCGAGCTCCCACCCCACCTCCTGGAGCGCGCCCGGCAGCTGTGGGCGGCAGAGGGCATGCCCGTCACGGCCGACGGATGCCGCCTCCGCCTCGGCGCCGTGCGCGTCCCGCTCGCGGACCTGGCGGCGCGGTTCGCCCCCGTCGGCCGCGACCTCGCCGAGCAGGACCCACCTTCTACAGTGGAGCCATGACCACTGATGGAGCCACCCCCACCGCACTCCCCCGCCGCGTCTCCGACACGTTCGATCCCGAGCGCTGGCGCGACATCCCCGAGGCCGAACTCGGCGGCCCCGCGTTCACCGACATCACGTACCACCGCGCCGTCGCCCGCGACAGCGGCGCCGTCCGCGACCTGAACGCCGTGCGCATCGCGTTCGACCGCCCTGAGGTCCGCAACGCGTTCCGCCCCCACACCGTGGATGAGCTGTTCCGCGCCTTCGACCACGCCCGCCTCGACCCGACGGTCGGCGTCATCATCCTCACCGGCAACGGCCCCGCCCCGAAGGACGGCGTGTGGGCGTTCTGCTCCGGCGGCGACCAGCGGATCCGCGGCCGCTCCGGCTACCAGTACGCCGACGGGGACACCGCCGACACGGTCCGCGCCGGCGGCGCCGGCCGCCTCCACATCCTCGAAGTGCAGCGCCTGATCCGCACCATGGGCAAGGTCGTCATCGCCGCGGTCAACGGCTGGGCCGCCGGCGGCGGGCACTCCCTGCACGTGGTGGCCGACATGTCCATCGCCTCCCGCCAGCACGCCCGGTTCAAGCAGACCGATGCGAACGTCGGCAGCTTCGACGGCGGCTACGGCTCCGCGTACCTCGCCAAGCAGGTCGGGCAGAAGCGCGCCCGGGAGATCTTCTTCCTCGCCGAGGAGTACTCCGCTGACGACGCCTACGACTGGGGCGCCGTGAACCGCGTGGTCGACCACGAGGACCTCGAGGACGAGGCGCTGCGGATGGCCGCGGTCATCGCCACGAAGTCGCCGCAGGCGATCCGGATGCTGAAGTTCGCGTTCAACCTCACCGACGACGGCCTCATGGGCCAGCAGGTGTTCGCCGGTGAGGCGACTCGTCTCGCGTACACCACCGACGAAGCGGTCGAGGGCCGCGACGCCTTCCTGGAGAAGCGCGACCCTGACTGGTCGTCGTTCCCCCACCCGCAGGGCTGACC